>DASQYT010000338.1:0-4338 GCA_035639075.1 Candidatus Elarobacter sp. | reverse complement strand
TGTTCCCACTGGAACGCAGGACCACTATCCTCCAGCGTTTGGCGGCGCCGCTGCCATCGAACTCCCGCCCGGCGGCGAACATCGCGTTGAATTGCGCGTCAATCTCGACGAGCTTGAGCGCCGCGTGATGGTCGCTTACACCGGCAAGCCGCGCCAGCATGGCATCAACAACTGGGAAGTCTTCAAGGCGCATATCGGGGGCAAGCGCTCGGTGCAAAACAGCCTCGAGCGCATTTCTGAAGTGGCCCAGGAAATGCGCGTAGCCATGGAAAAACCCGATTGGCAGGAGGCTGGCCGCCTCATGCGCGAGGAATGGTCCTTCCGCAAACGAAACTTGCCTACCATCTCGACGAAAACCATCGACCGCGTCATCGATAATGCCCGCCGCAACGGCGCGCTGGCAGGCAAAGTCTGCGGGGCGGGCGGTGGCGGGTGTGTTGTCCTTTTGATCGAGCCAGCCGCTCGCGACCGCGTGGAAAACGCCATTCGTGAAGCTGGGGCCAAAGTGCTGCCCATGACCATCGACCGTCAGGGCGTTCAAGTGGTTTCCCGCTAGAAACTTGGCCCAAATCCCCGTCCGGTCGTACAGTTTGGCCCCAATCGAGGACAGGTAAGGGAGAAACGTCTCCTCCGCACCGAGGCACCTGTTCACCGGCTTCCCGGCATCGTAGAATAGGGTAAGTGGGCCCGCCCGGTCTGGGTCCGCCGTGCATATGAGCTGGCTTGCTTTATCCCTGACGCTTCTCCTTTTCGCTGACGCGGATGTTCCGCGCGTCAACAGTCTTCGTCCGCCCGCGAACCCGTCTCCCAGCTTTCCCGCGGACGATGAGATTCCCCTCTTTCCAAACGGCGGCGCAACTCTTGATAACACGCAGTCTGGCAGCCAATCTCAGTCGAAAGCCACGCCTCCTGCGAAGAACTCCAACGCGACACTCCAGGAAAGTTCAAAGCTCTCTCTTATCCGCTATGTCTCTGGCGAATTTGCCAAAGCCGTCAAGCCGCTGCCGGCGGGCAAGGACGGTTTCCACGTCATCGTGGGCAAGCCACTGGAGCCGGAGATGCTCGACCGCGCTGTTGCCACGCATGGCCCGGCCGTGAATACCGGCGATGACGTGCAGATCACCAGGCTGGAGTTCCGCGACCATCAGATTATTGTCGATGTGAACGGCGGTGGCCGCGGCAAGAGGCACTGGCGGGATCATATCCAAATCGGCATGGGTGGCGGTTATCCGACCATGCAGCCGACCTCAACGCAGGATCAGGGCCCGCCGGGGATGCAGCCCGGCATGGGCAGCACGATTTTCCTGGAATTCAACAAGCCGGTTCCAGACCTGACGCCGGATGAATTGAAGCAGCTCCTGACGCCGTTTCTCAATTTTTCCAAGGAGCGTTCTGCGGCCGTGCAGTGGTTTGATACGCTGCCACCGGAAATGAAGAAGGCCATCCAGGATCGCAGGCCCGTCGTGGGCATGGACCGCGAAGAACTGATTGCCGCCATCGGCAAGCCCGACCACAAAGTGCGCGAGCGCGATTCCGACGGCAATGATATCGAGGACTGGATTTACGGCCAGCCTCCCTCGAAAACCGTCTTCGTCCGCTTCCAGGGCGATCGCGTCACTTCAATTAAGCAATTCCCCCAATGACAGAATCAGCCGCACCAGTTACGGCGGCAGCTACGCCATCATTCAGAATTTTGTTACACCGTTTTGCTGTCCCCATGCTTTGGTTCTTTATTGGGGTCACGTTTCTCATCGGACTGACCCCTTATAGGCTCTTGCCGGATGTCTTTCTCTTTGCTTGCGCATTTGTCTGGTTCAAGAAACCGCAACTCCGCCGGGCTCGGGTCCTGTGCTTGGTTCTAACAGGCTTTCTCTTGATGGAGCTTCTTCTTCCCTTCGACGTTAGCATTCTCTACTGGCCAGGTCGCCCGCGCATCGTCCGTCTTGTGATGGGACTCCCCACGGCAAAAACTGCTGAGCGCGCCAGGCGCGGTGAAGTTGCGCTCGGGGGCTGCATCGTTTCAGGAAATGAACCACGCTGGATTTTGATCTGGTAACTCAGCAGTTTTGCGGATGGGCGTGTCATCAGTGAAGTCTATGATTTGAACTCTGACTAACACTTCCATTCATTCCCGCGGTTCCATGGCAGGTGGCCACTCCAAGACGGCAATTCTTCCATCCGGCTGTCGTTCTAACGTGGGAGCGTACAGTCCAAGCTGCTGCCTCCTCCACCACGTTCCTTGTGAACGTTTTTCCGCTGGCGTGGTGAACCAATATCGCCAAATCACGGCGCGTACCTGCCGCGGCGGACTGTCCGGAAACGGATTCCCGGCAAAAAGCAGCAGCACGTCCGCATCTCCACGCAGCAAACTCTCCTCCGTCCGCACCACGATCGGCTCCTGCCGCCACGTACTCAGCGATGCAAACCACAAATTCCAATCGAACCGTGGCTGATACGGCGCGTAAATCCCCGGCGCCTTGCTCGGGTCTTGTGGCTTGAAACGGAACGGATAGATAAGCCAAGTTTGTCCATCATCGGAACCCTGGAACTCGATTTCATAGCGTCCGCGCGTCATCACGGCGAACAACCCATAGCGGTTCGCGATGCGAAAGGGCTCCAGCGCCGAAACCGGTGTCGTCCACCTCGGCCACGGCTTGACCATCCACACCATTTGTGCCAGCGTCGCGTAGAAAATCCACGTCAGCATCACCGCCGTCACGGCGATTTTCAACGCGGAGCCTTGTGCCCGGAGTCTCGTTCGCCATTTGTCTTCGGGAGCCGGTACGCTAAGAGGCTTGGCCTCTTTCGTGGTGAGGTAACTCCTTTTCATGAATCGCGGCAACCAGGGGAGCACGAACCGGTCATCGAGCAGCAAAATCCCCAGTGCCAGCACCAGGTAATTCAGAAACGTGTAGTTAGCCGAAAGGATGATGCCGATCTGCCATGGCGTAATGATCAGAAAACACAAGATGTGCAGTCGTCGCGGCAGGAACATCATCCACACCAGCCCCAGCTCCAGCAGCAGCGTTCCCATCGCCGTCGCCGCGTGGAACCAGGGCGGCAGGTGCTGCATATACCAGCCAATCCAAGTTGGCAGCGGCCCGTTCTGGTAATATTCATCGAGCGCCGTGAAATTCCGCCATTGAGGGTCGCCCCCCATGATCTTTGCCACGCCCGATTCAAAATAAATCCGGAAGCATTCCCACACCGGTAGAAACAAGCTCGCTCGCGACGGTCTGTTTTCTTCGCCCCAACTCGGCCGGAATCCCGCCGGTGCGAAAAACAGGGAAATGAATCCAGCCTCCAGCAGCATTCCGTCGGATTGATATGCGGAGAAATCCTGCGCCGCGCTCACGAACGAGAGAAAACACGCCAAACAAATCGCCAGCATGCCCCGCGGCCAGAAATTCAAAACCAGCAGCACCGAAGCGATCATGCCCGCCCAGCAAATTCCGGTGAGCATGTGCGCGCTGCCCGAAAACCAAAGCACCGTTGGCGCATACCAGTAGGCCGTGTGGCCAAAACGTTCAGCGAGTGCTTGCAGGTATTCGCCCGCGGGAAGAATCCCGTGTGGCCCAATCAATCCGCGAATTTGCGGCAGCAGCGAGAAAAATGCCGAGTAAAAAATCAGGCCAAGCGCGCGCAAAAAAATCCATCGCGGAATTAGGCGGCCGGAAGCGCCATGTTCGGGGTCAAACAGCCATCGCAATGCGGACGCAGGTGACCAGCCGCTCATCAGCGGTCATTATAACGGCCTAGTGTTGGCGATGGGCCAGTTTCCGATTTGGAGGAACATGCACTGTGCAGCCGTAAAGTCCGAATCAGAAAATAACCGGTTAGAATGTCTTGCCTTTGCGAGTACTGCGATGAACCATATCGATCAGGAAACCAGCATGCAGATTAGGCTAGCCAGCGTAATGCTTGAGAATCAGGAGAACGCTCTCCGCTTTTACACCGCCAAATTGGGCTTCGTAAAGAACAAAGACATACCGATGGGGCAATTTCGTTGGTTGTGACCGTGTCTTCGCCGGAAGGCGCCGAAGGCGTCGAACTAGTATTGGAACGTATGAGTTTCCCGCCAGCTCAGACGTATCAGAAGGCCTTGTTTGCTGCTGGCATTCCTGCCACGGCTTTCCTGACGAGCGACATCCACGCTGAGTTCCGGCGCCTCAAGGCGCTTGGTGTTAAATTCCGTGGTGTACCAGCGAGTATGGGGCCCATCACCGCCGTCCTGTTCGAGGACACCTGCGGCAACCTCATCAACCTGGTTCAACCTGCGGCCTAGCGCTACGGCCGATAGCGACTTGCCACGCGGAGCGCGTCCGTCCCCGAGTGTAA
>DASQYT010000337.1:0-5744 GCA_035639075.1 Candidatus Elarobacter sp. | reverse complement strand
GTAGCCGGCCCACTCCGGTTTGTCCGCTGATCCTGCCAGTTCGCGAAACGTGGCATCGAGACTTGTGCCAACAGCACGCGTTTCCAGTTTTGCATTTTCAATGCGCGGAGTCTCTGCCGCCTGCGTTATGACCGCGTCTGCTTGCCCTGCGTGCGTTGGGGCGCCGCCCTTTGCCATTTGCACGGCGGCAATGCTAATTCCTGCTGCGATCATCGCGAACCCCAGTGCTTTTCGCAGCGCCGAAACAATTCGTTCGTCTCGCATCGTTTGTCTCCTACTTTTGCAGCAATTCCATCAGGTAATCGTTGCCTTCTTTCGAATGCATCAGCGACAATTTTGACACCGCCGTTTTCTTGAGTTCCGGATCCTTTTCGCTCCGAGCGATGGCCACCAACGCTTTCGCGTTGCCTTGCAGAAAATACGCGTTCAGGACTTCTACTTTGAGCGCGTGATCTGTTTCCTTGGCGTAAATTTCCTGCAGGGCCTTGCCTGAATCTTCCGAGTGGATCAGGCCAAGGTTTCGAATCGCCGCCCGGCGCAAATCCGCGTCCTTTTCTCCTTGCGCGGCCTTCACGAGCCTCCCCGAATCGCCCGCCAGGAAGAATGCCTGCAGGATTTCCCTGCGCAGATCCGTCGAACTTTCCGCCTGGTACAACTGCTCCAGTTCGCTGGTTCCGTGAACCAGCCCGAGCTGCCGGATGGCCTCGCGGCGGAGTGATTCATCCTTTTCGCTTTTCGCCGCAGCGAACAGGCGCTCGTGATCGCCGCCGATCATGTAGCTACGCAGAATGGCGTGCTTCACAGAGGCGTCATTGCTCGAAGCGTAAACGTCGGCCAGCGTTTTCCTTGCTTCACTGCCCCCGAAGAGTCCCAGGTACTCAACCGCCTTGCGCTGCAGGTCCGGATTGGTCTGGCCCCGCGCGATTCTGCCCAGGATTTCGCGTGCTTGCGCCGACCCGCTTTGTGCGAGCACGAAAAGCGCCTTCGATTTTTCCTTTGGAGAGCCTGAACCGTTGATCACTTTCTCCAGCAAGGGAAAAGTGCGTTCGGGGTCGCTGTTCATCAGTCCTTGGATGGCCAGCATTTTCAGTTCTTCATCGCTCTGGTCCGCCGGCTTTACAGCCTGGCCGGTCGATTGCTTCACCTCGATCTCCAGTGCAGTGGCATCCTTTTGCCAGCGGCTTTGCGGAAAGCGCCGCTTCATGTCCGCAATCGTGGCCAAAGCCGTGTCCCTCTTGCCCAAGCGGTTCTCCGCGTACGCTTTCCAGTAGAGCGCGGCATCCGTTTGCGGACCATTCATGTCCGCCAGTTGCTGGAATTTCTCCGCGGCCCGGTCGTAGCGGTCGTCGTCCAAGTCCTCGCGGCCGTCGTCGTACAATTCTTGCAGCCGTTCGATTTTTTCCTGCGCCCGCTCGCGCGCTTCTTGTTCCCGTTCGCGCTTTTCCTCTGCTCGTTCACGCGCTTCCTGCTCGCGTTCGCGGCTCTCCTGGTCCTGATCGATCTTTTGCTCGACGCGCTCTTCAATCCTGGAGGCGACACGATCCGCAACGCGGCTTGTCACGCTCGCCTCAAGCGAAGCGATGGACTGCGTAGTAGCCCGATCGATGGCATGGGTCACGGCAGACGCGGTAGCGCGTTTGGCGACCCGAGCCGTTTCGAGGGCTTCACGCTGCGCAATTTGTCCGGAGTTCTGAGCAGCGGCGAGGCGATCGGCATCTTCTTGAGACTGGGACGCCCGTGCGTTTGCCGGTGTCATTAACAGCGCAGCCACCGCCATCCAGAGGATGTCTCTCTGTTTCCCTGGTCTTCCGATGGTCATACTTTGTTCCTCTCTCTTTTCGCAGAATTGTTTTGCGGCGGCGCAGGCTTCGTGGCCTCCTGCCGTTGTTGCAGTTCCTTGTTGACCACACGAACTTTGAACAGAATCCCGCGCGCTTCGATTTTTTTCTGAATCGCTTCGAGCTGCGCCGGCGTTACTTCTCCAGGGCTGTGCGCCACGTCCAGGAGCACACGCTCCAGTTCGTCCAGTACGTTGGCGAGCCCCGCATCTCCTTCTCGTAGAGCGGTCTGCCGGTACAAACGGTTTTCCTGGAGCAAATCTTCCGCGCGGCGTTGCTCGGCCGAAATGTCCACTTCTTTCTGCTTGGGATCGTCCGGCGCCTCGTTTGAAAGTTCGATCAACATCCGCTCGGAGTGGCCCAAGTGTTCGCCGACGGCAACCACGAGCACGCGCTCCCGCACCTGTTCTCGATTTGCGACGTTGTCACCTGGCCCGACTCTCTTGGTAATGCGCCCGACAACAAATGCCGCGACAATCAGCGCAACAATCCCGCCCGCTGCCGCGAGCCGCCGCGGCTCGAACCACACCTGCCACCAACGATCCGGCTTCTCCGCCAGACGCGGCGCAATTTCCTTCCATACCTGCCGCCCATAATCTGCTCCCGGATCTGGTACAGGCAGCGTATCCAGAGCGGCGAGAACCGCTTCGATTCGTTCCATCTCCGCGCGGCACCTTTCGCAGGCCGCCAGATGCTCTGCTACTACGGCGCGTTGCTCGGCAACACCCTCGCGATATGCAATCAACTCTTCTTCCTTCATGTGTTTCATGACTCGGTTCCCATCGCGCGTGCCTGCGCTTTTGTCTCCACGAACGGTTGCAACGCATGACGCAATTTCTGCACCGCTCGAAAGACAGTGTTTTTCGCCGCGCTCGAACTGGATTTCAAGACTCCCGCGATTTCTTCGATTCCGCAACCTTCCCAATGGCGCATCACAAAAGCTGTTCTTTCCGCTTCCGAAAGAGCGGCCAGCGCTTGCTCCATCTGTTTTCGGAGTTCGAGACTCTGCGTCAACCGTTCTGGCGTTGGTGCTTCATCCCGGACGCGATTCACGGGATCGTTTTCCATTCCATCGCTGTCTTCGACTCTCGGCGTTTCCCGGCGCGCGTCTTCCTTCTGTCGCTGGCGCATACGGTCAATCGCGTAGTTCGCGGCGATGCGATAAACCCAAGTCCCGAAATTTGCTCGTGAGGCAAACTGACCGAGTTTTTGATATCCCCGCAAAAACGCCTCCTGGACCACCTCTTCGGCATCGTGCCGGTTCCCGGTCATGCGGTAGGCCAGCCGGAAAACGCTGTGGCTGTGCCGCTCCACCAGAACTCGATAGGCATCGCGATCGCCCGCGAGCGTGCGCTCCACGGCGACGGCGTCGCTCTCTGCGATGGCCTGGGTGCTATCGACGCTCTGCTGCATCCGAGTCATTAGACAGGATTCGAGGCTTGCGGTTAGGTCAACCGTAGCACCTTGCCAATCAACAACATAGCGCTACTTGGATGGCATTAAGGTGCTAGCGAATGGAAGGTCTGAAGTTGCGGCTTGACGAAAGTCTCCGACGATCGCGGATTCCGGTCCACGCGATTTTCTATTCGTAGCGCAGGGCCACGATGGGATCAACCCGCATGGCGCGTCGCGCGGGAACATAGCAGGCCGTAGTTGCGACAAGGGTCAGGACCACAGCTACTCCCGCAAAAGTCAGGGGGTCAGTAGCGCTCACTCCAAAGAGCAAATTGGCCATCAGGCGAGTCAATCCAGCCGCGGTGATGAGTCCGAGGACTACGCCGATCGCGGTCATCTTCATGCCCTCGCGCAAGACCAGCCCGATCACATCGCTTTGCTTTGCGCCGAGCGCAATGCGAACACCAATTTCATGCGTTCGCTGACCGACGAGATAGGAAATCACGCCGTAAATCCCTATGCTGGCCAGGCCGAGGGCGAGAGCAGCAAAGACTCCGAGGACGATCATCGAGACGCGGCGGGTCGCCAGCGTTTCCGCGATGACCTCTTCCATGGTCTGCACGCCATACATTACTTGCTCGCCGCTCATCTGGCGAAGCCCAGAGCGGATTGCGGCCGCAACTGCCTGTGCATTTCCTTCGAAGCGAACCAGCACTCCCGTGCCGCTCCAGGAGGACGGCTGCATGGCGGCATCGGGGAGCTGCATGAAGGGAAAATAGAGTTGTGCGCGAAGCGACTGCTTGTCATCGGAATCGAGTCCCCACTGCTTGACGTGCCCGACGACGCCGACAATTTCCGCCACGCCGCCCTTGTTGTCCAGAATCACGCGCTTTCCAACTGGGTCTTGGTCGCCAAAAAATTTGCGTGCGAAGAAGTCATCAATCACGATGACATGCGGCGAACGTTCATTGTCCTGGGCGGCAAGAAAACGTCCGCGCTGGAGCGGAATCCCCATGACCTTCAAATAGTCCTCTTGCACGACATAACTGATCGCCCAGCTCATGTCGTTCGCACTCCTGGGCTTGGGCTGGCCTTCGAGGTAGAAGAGATCTTCATCGTCGCCTGCAAGCGGCAGTGCTCCCCAGGAGAGCGAAGCTGCCTTCACTCCCGGAGTCGATGCCAGCCTGCTTTGGACTTCCCGGAGTTTCGCCCGAATTGCATCCGGGCTGGTGTCTTTCGGAGATGGGGCCAGGGCTACGCCAAACGACAAAACGTTGTGTGAATCGAAGCCGGGGTTCACGCTCCACAGCGCGCTCAAGCTGCGGATCATCAATCCCGCGGCGATCAGCAGAACAAGGGCCAGGGCCATTTCGGCGACAACAAACACGCCTTGCGCGCGATGCTTGCCGCCTCCCGACCCCCGGCCGCCTTCTTTCAATGTTTCCTGCAGGTTCGGTCTGGAAATTCTCAACGCCGGCGCCAATCCGAAAAGAATTCCGCAGAGCAGCGAGACGGCCATGGTGAACACCAATACTCGGAAGTCCAGGCCGATCTCATTTGCGCGCGGCAACGCTGACGGCAAATTCCGAAGCGCTACATCAGTGCCCGATGCCGCCAGGAACAAGCCGAGCCCTCCGCCGGCCAGGGCGAGCACGGTGCTTTCCGTCAACAACTGGCGAACGATTCTGGCTCGATCCGCGCCGAGCGCGGCGCGCACCGCGAATTCGCGTGCCCGCCCCGTTGAGCGGGCCATAAGCAGGTTGGCCACGTTCACGCAAGCGATCAACAGCACAAAGCCCACAGCCGCGAGTAGAACGAGCAGAAGCGGGCGCACATGGCCAACCATCTGTTCTTTGAGAGGCATAAGGGTGGCGCCGATTCCCGTGTCGGCGTCCGGATATGCGGCAGTTAAGGCCCCCGTCACACGTTTCATGTCCGCCCGCGCCTGCTGAATGGTTACACTGGGCCTTAGCCGGCCCACGCCATGAAATCCGAGCCCCGCCGCGCGGTTTGGAAGCAAGGGGTTTGTCCACTGGCCAATGGGGGCGTATACGTCGCTGGCGCGGAAGCTCCCAACTTGCAGCTTAAAACTCGCGGGGACTACACCAACGATGGTGAAGGTTCGCCCGTCGAGAGTGAGTCCTTGTCCCGATATGTCCCGAGCGGCGCCAAACTTGCGATTCCAGAATCCTTCGCCAATCAGCACGATGGGGCTGGCGCCGATCTCGTCTTCGCCTTCTTCAAACAGGCGTCCTATCACCGGCTTGACGCCGAGCAGCGTAAGGTAGTCTGACGATACGAATTCTGCGTCTACTTGCTCCGCTTCGCCCCTGCCCGTCAAACTGTAGGAGTAGCTTCTGGAAATGCCCATCATTGAAAACGTGCGGTTGTCTTTGCGCCAGTCTCGAAAGTTGGGGAAGGAGATCGACCCAGAATCAAAATTCGGTTTACTCTCGGCCAAGGTCACGAGCTGATCGGGATCGGGGTAGGGCAGAGGATTCAAGAGCACCG
>DASQYT010000336.1:0-5743 GCA_035639075.1 Candidatus Elarobacter sp. | reverse complement strand
CCAGCCCACGCGCGGCTAGCTCCCGTCCGAGACGCTGGGCCATTTGCGTGCCGTAAAGCGTTGGCCTGCGCGTGCCGACGATGCTCAGGCTGGGGAGATTCAAAACTTGAGGATCGCCGCGAACGTAAAGCAGTACCGGCGGGTCGTAGATTTGCAAAAGCGACTGCGGATATTCAGGCTCCGTCCAGTTCAAGAGCGTGCAGCCTGCAATCTTCTGTATGCCCGCTAATTCCTTCTCGGCGCGTTTGAAGCTCTCTTTCTTCGCGATGGCTTGCGCCACTTTGGCGGGGAGATGGCAGGATTCGAGATCAGGCAGACTGGCGCGGAAGACGCCCTCCGGCGAATCAAACCGCCGCAGCACGCGGGCGGACAAACGGGAAGCCAGCCCAGGCGTGAGCCCAAGCGCAAGCCAGGAGAGGGAAGCGTCCGGCTGCATCGCCTGACGAGCCTAGGTGTGGAGTAACCGAATTGTCAAGTAGTTAGCATTTGACCTTGACCGGCGGCCGGGCTTGCGAACTCCTAAGCACTTCGAGCGGGCTGTGCCGCATCTTCTTGTAGGATGGCATCCAAAGTTTTCAGGAAAAGATCCGCGTCGGCTTTGGAGAAAACGAGCGGCGGCCGCAGCTTGATGACATTATGATGCGGCCCGTCCGTACCGGCGAGAATGCCGCACTCGCGAAGCCGATTCACTACATACGATGCCTGCAACGGCGCTGCCGTGCGCGTTTCGCGGTCCAGCACCAGATCGATCCCCAGGAATAGTCCAGAGCCGCGCACATCGCCGATCAACGCATGACGAATCTGCACCGCCTTCAAGCTTTCAATCAAATGCGCGCCGACGCGCAAGGCGTTTTGCTGTAGGTTCTCTTCTTCAAGTACGTCCAGCACCGCGAGACCCGCGGCGCACGCCACAGGATTGCCCCCGAACGTGCTGAAAAACTCCATTCCATTGTTAAACGAATTGGCGATCTCCTGTGTCGTGACGACCGCCGCGAGCGGGAACGCGTTGCCGATCGGCTTCCCTAGGACGACGATGTCCGGAACGACGCCCTGCGTTTCGAATCCCCAGAAATGCGTTCCCAGCCGACCGAATCCAACTTGCACTTCGTCCGCGATGCAGACCGCGCTTGCCGCACGCAGGTGGCGATACACTTCCGCAAGATATCCTGGCGGAAAAACAATTTGCCCGCCCACGCTCGGCAAAGTTTCGGCGATGTACGCGGCGACACCGCGGCCTTCGGCTCGGGTGCGCACCAGGATTTCGGCAACATGCCCCGCATATTGTGCGCCCGCTAGCTTGTCACCGCGCCGATACGGACCGCGGTAATCATCCGCGAGCGGAGCAACGTGAACCCAGGGTTTCTTCCCGCCGCCGCCGGGGCCGTCGAATTTGTACGGGCTGATGTCGATGAGTGTGTTGGTGTGCCCGTGATAGGCATGTTCCAGCACGATAACGTCTTCGCGTCCCGTATGCGCGCGCGCAAGCCGCAGCGCCAGCTCATTGGCTTCGCTTCCGGAGTTCACAAAAAAACAAACGCGCAACGGTTCGGGGAGTAGTCGCGTCAACCGCTCGGCATAGCGATTGACGTTGTCGTGCAGATAGCGCGTGTTGGTGTTGAGCAGCGCGAGTTGCGCTTGCGCCGCCTGCACCACCCGAGGGTGACTGTGCCCTACGAGCGGCACGTTATTGTAAACATCCAAATACGCTCGCCCCGTATCGTCATACAAATACTGCATCCAGCCACGAACGATTTTCAGCGGGCGTTGATACGAGATACTGAGATTTTTCCCCAGCAAGCCGCGACGCGCGGCAAGCGTTTCGCCAAGAGTTGGCTCCTTCGCCGGGAAACGATTCAGCGGAATGCCAAGCAAAAGATTTGGGTCCGGCGAGAGGCTCGTCCAAAATGCGCGTTGCGAGGCGTACGCAACGCCAGGAAAATCCGCATCCAGGTCAAGCAGATCGACGATGATCTGAAAATGAACGTGTGGTATCCATCCGCCGTTTTCATCCGTCGCGCCTACTCGCGCAAACTCTTGTCCGCGTCCAATACGCTGCCCTGGTTTCAGCGCAGCAAGCGTTTCTTTCGTCAAGTGGCCATACAATGTGAAGAATTTCTCTCCGTTACTAGTTTCGTGCCGCAGAATCACGAGCGGTCCGTAGTCCTGCGGTTCGGAATTATTAGCGGCGATGTGGACCACGCCATCCAGTGGGGCGCGCAACCGCGTCCCTGGCTCCACGAATAAATCCATCCCCAAGTGCACCGTGCGCCGCTCATCCGTGGCATTGCTGCTCGCGCCAAATAGCAAGGACGTGTAAACCAGCCGCGGCTCGTCGTAGCGGCCCACGCCGAAGGCCGCTTCGGCCCGCCTCATTTCAGCGCACAGTTTCCCGCCCACTTCCGGATTGTTGGCTCCGCCAGGCTTAGCGCCCAGAAATGTGCTGCCAACGCTCAAATCGAAAACAACGCTCGGCGCCGTCCGCGTGTCAACGTCGAAAATCGAAGCCGCGGAGCCGCCGCTCGTCTCCAGCCACCGCTTGATCTCTTCACTTTGCGGAACGGGCGGAAGCCCGCAAGCCGCGCGAAACGTGTAATGGGCAAATCGCGGATGAATTTTTGCCAGCCGCTCCAATGCTTCCCACGCAGGCGCTTCGCTGACCGTGACGTACGGGTCTTCCGGCTTAACGGTTCTGCGGTACGCGGAATTCGTGACGCTGACGGCGAGGCGCGTGGCTATCAAAGGAAATAGAACGGACAACTCCCGCTCATCGAGCGGAAAAGCCCGGTGATATCCCGCGACGATTGCAGCCGCAGCGGGTAGGGGGTCTTCCTTCCCAAGAATGGCGTAGGCAGCCGCAATCGCCGGCTCCGACGCCGTGAACCCGTGATGCGTGTCGCCAAAATCAATCAGACCTGCGATTTTTCTTGGCTGTGGCCAGGGGTCACCGACCAGCACGTTGTAGTCGTTCGCATCGCCGTAAATTACGCTGTGGCGCAAACGCGGCAGGTTGGGAACCACTTCGGCTTCGTACAGCGCGAGAAACTTTTCCACCAGCGCGCGCCGCTTCGAATCGGCAATGTGCTTGATATGGTCTTTGATCCAAGCCGCGCGCGACGAATCCCACTTGAGTTCGCGATGCGCCGCGGCATGATCGAACGATTGCAGCGCCGCGTCCATTTCGCCCAGAAACTGGCCAAGATCGCCAAGCAGCTCGTTCGTATGCGGGCGAACCTCCGCCAAAACCGTTCCATTCACGAAGCTGAGCAGCCAGACGAGCCGCGTCGAGCCGTCTGCCGCCGCCATCGTCGAAGAAAACAATTCTCCCTGCCGATTTGGGATAACGCGGGGCAGTGGTAACTGCGGCGCACGCTGCGCCAGATGCTGCAGCGCCCGGCATTGCATATCGATGAAGGACCGCTCCCGCGCCGGATGCATCACTTTGAGGACGAACCCATGCCCGTTCCGGCTTCTCATGTGGAAATTGTCGTCGTACTCGCCCGGCAGCGCCCGCGCAGTGGCCGCAATCCCGTAAAGTTCGCGCGCCAGCCGAACCGCTCCCGCTTCCGTCACAGAACGAGCTACGCGCGCCTCCAGCAGCATGGGCCAAATCTTATCTGCAACAGCCGGAGCACGTCCATCTCACAAGGCTTGGCTGCTGGGCCGAGCCTCCCATCAAATCCCAGTAATCGCGTCTTACAGTTTCTCTCTCGACTCCTGCACGGAAACCGGCCCATTCACCGTGGACAACCGGATCATCGCCGGCCCGCTGCCATATTCGATGCGCCGGTGCTCATCGTCCCACGTCTTGCGGGCGTTATCGCAAATGCTCGCCTTGCAGCTCACCGGCGCGTAGTTCGTCGATTCCACCACGAAGCTGGACTGATACCCGGTCGGTACCATCAGCGTCAGCGGCCCATTCTTCGCGTCTGCAGTCAAGCCGGCGCCGCTCCACGTTTTCCCTTCGAGCGCCACGGAGATCGGTCCGTTCTCTGTATGAATGCGCACGCTTCCGTTACTGCCATCCAGGCTGATTGGGCCGTTTACCGCCGTAATCTCCGCGTCGCCGGAAAAATTCTGCAAGCTGATCGGCCCGTTCTTGGCCCGAGCCGTGAGCTTGCCATCCACGTCGTAAAGGGAAATCGGACCGTTCATCGTCTCCATGTCGATGGTCGCGGACTTCGGCGCGCGAATTAGCAGTTGAACCGTCCATGCCTCCTCGTCTCCCGGTCCTTTCGTCGACACTCTGCCGTTTTCGATCGACATGCTGATCTGCGACAGGATTCGTTCCACGTCCCCATTCGAACTCGCGGCCGCCTTACACGCCGTCACGGAATAATTTTCCTTGTCCCACCCCACGACCTGCACGCCGCCGTTGGTGTGCGGATGAACCTGCAGCACGGGAGCCTCAGCTTTCGTCAAGGTGCGCTCTTCGGAACGCACCACGGCGTCTTGGTCGTCAAAGCGGATGCGAAGATCGGAGCAATTGGCTGCGGGCTGTCTGTGGCCCCAGGAAGCGTTGACGGAATGGTGGTGCCGGCTTGCTCGCGCGCTCGTAAAGCCCAGCGCAAACAGAGCCGAAAACGAAATCAGGAAAAACAAGGTACGTCGAGGCATATGGCCCTCCCCTCGAAGCTATAGACGACCAGGGGGCCCGATTGTCACGCGCCTTCCTGCTAATTCTTAGTCCCACCCATCCCAATCGTCGTCCGTGCCAATGGGTGGCCCGTCGGGCGGCTCGGCCGGCGGTGCCACGCTGATTTGCTTTGGATCTTTCTGAAACTGAACGATTTGCGACATCGCCGCGAAGAGATGGGCCTGCTCATCCTCATCCTTGGCGGCACTTTGGCTGGTCGCGAGCCAGTCACGCAACTGTTCTAATTTCAAAGCGGCGATGGCCCGCACCTGCTCCGACGCGCGCTCGTCGGCACTCAAAGCCATCAGGTCGTACAAAACAACTCGATCAAGCGAGCGGGCTATCTCTGCCGGATACCCCCGGCCTCGCGGAGACTTCCACGTCGCAGCCAAGACGGCGTCGATGACTTCTTCTAGTCCCGGGTTCTCCGCGTTGCGCGCATGAAACTCCACCAGCCGCGCTGCCCTCTCCGGATTGAACAGAAATTGCAGCGTGTGTTGCGCCGCCGCTTCCGCCGGAGCCAGCGCATCAAACGCCGGACTGGTCCGAATCTTAAAGTGTTCCCGTCCTCGTTCATAATCCGGCGGACGCGGCGGAATCATCTTCAGCAGCGGCTCGGGCAGAGCCAAAACGTCCGGCTTAAGTGTCGCCAGCACGGCCGCAAGCGCGCGCCGCTGGTCCGCGGGCGCCACGATCTGCGTAGGCATTTGCCCGTCGCCGCGCAGCGCAAACGTATAGTCCATCCCTCCAACCAACTTGCTCGCTGCCTCCACCTGATAGCGATGCAGCATGTACAACGGCACAAGCACGTCCTCCAGCGTCGCCAGCGGTGCGCCCTCGCGGATATTGTTTTCGCCGAAGCGCTTCAGCGCCGCCCCGCGAACCTGCATGATGCGGTTCAATTCATCGACAGCGTTCGCGCCGGAATCCCATAGATGCGCCGCGCTGCTCGATGAGCCTGCTGGCCGAGCGTCCTGGTCCGTCAAGTAGCGCAGTCCGCGCCCGTACGCATCCAGCAGAATTTTGTTCAGCGCCGCTTGTTCATTCGTCCCGGGCGAAAAATCCTGATAGCCAAACGCGATCGACACCTTGTCCCACTCCCCCATTCCC
>DASQYT010000335.1:0-6251 GCA_035639075.1 Candidatus Elarobacter sp. | reverse complement strand
CGTTAATGCCGGGAGCGATCATCTCGGCGAACGCGAACACCCTCTAGTCGGCATCATCATGGGCTCCGGCTCCGACTGGGATACCATGAAATTTGCCTCCAAGACTCTTAAGGCCCTCGGTGTTCCACATGAAACGCGCGTCGTCTCTGCCCACCGCACGCCCGACCATCTCTTCGAATACGCTTCGCACGCCGAAAAACGCGGCATCGAGGTCATCATCGCCGGCGCAGGCGGCGCCGCTCATCTTCCCGGCATGACCGCTTCAAAAACCGTTCTCCCGGTCCTCGGCGTTCCTGTCGAATCAAAAGCCCTTAAAGGTCTCGACTCGCTCCTCTCCATTGCGCAAATGCCCGGGGGCGTCCCCGTCGGCACACTCGCCATCGGCAGGTCCGGCGCGGTCAATGCCGCTCTTCTCGCCGCCTCCATCCTCGGCACCAAGCACCGACCCTTCCGCGAAGCCGTGCGAAAGTTCCGCGCCGAACAAACTGTCCGAGTCCTCGCCAACCCCGATCCCGCCGCGGGTGCATCGGCGTCAAAGAAAAAGGGAAAGCGCGCGTGACTATCGGTATCCTCGGCGGCGGACAGCTCGGCTACATGCTCGCTCTCGCCGGCTATCCTCTCGGCTTGCATTTTCGTTTTCTCGATCCCTCTCCGGAAGCTCCCGTAGGCCGCATCGCCCAGCGCGTCACCGCCGATTACACCGATCAAGCCGCGCTCGAAAAATTTTCCAGCGGTCTTGAACTGGTCACCTACGAATTCGAAAACATCCCCGTCGAAGCTGCTAATTTTCTGGCCGAGCGTGTTCCTATCTATCCTCCGCCGGCCGCTCTGGAAGCCGCGCAGGATCGCCTCGCAGAAAAGAATCTGTTTCGCAGACTCGGCATTACCACCACTGAATTCGCCGCCGTTTCGAATCCCAGCGAACTCAACGCTGCCGTAAAAACAATCGGGCTTCCCGCTGTTCTCAAGACTTCTCGCATGGGTTACGACGGCAAAGGTCAGTGGGTTCTCCGCGCCACGGCGGACGTCGCCAAAGCCAAGTCCGAGATCCCCGCCGTCGCGCTGATCCTAGAACGTTTCGTTCCCTTCACCCGCGAGCTCTCTATTCTTGCGGTTCGTTCGCGAAATGGGGAGTCTGCCATTTACCCGCTGGTTGAGAATCACCACCGCAGCGGCATCCTCCGCCTTTCAATCGCCCCCGCCCCGCGCCTCGATGCGAACATCCAGCGCTCCGCCGAGAATGCCGCCCGCCGCGTCCTGGAATCCCTGAAATACGTCGGCGTCCTAGCTCTCGAATTCTTCGAACATCAGGGCGAACTTCTCATCAACGAAATGGCGCCGCGCGTCCACAATTCCGGGCACTGGACCATCGAAGGCGCCGTCACCAGCCAATTCGAGAACCATCTGCGCGCCGTGCTCGGCTTCCCGCTGGGCTCGACGGGGCCCGCGGGCCACTGTGCCATGCTCAACCTAATAGGCGAGGTCCCCGGCTCCTCCGAAATCCTCGCCGTCCCCGACGCCCATCTCCATCTCTACGGAAAATCGCCGCGTCCCGGCCGCAAGCTTGGCCACGTCACTCTCCGCGCCGCCTCCCCCGAACGCCTCGCTCTCCGCCTCTCCGAGTTACCTGCCTTCTTCCACCGTCCCGACTTCTGCCTCGACGCTGCTCTCGTGCACTCCGCGTCCCTCCGGGCTTGATCTCGATCCGCGCCTTCTAAAACTTCACGACATTTCCCTTCTCATCCAAATGGTAAGCAAGGTCACGAAGCTGCCGAATCTCATCGGGCAAAAGAAATCGAGACGGTGCTCCGCCGGGAGCGCCGAGCAGACCGGTGTCCAAACCTTTGTCCTGCAGTTCCTGGAGAATCCCTACCATTGGACTCCTATAAAACTTCATATAGAGATCGAGCGTCGCCTGGTCATATTTCAATGTGTCTGGGCCATGTCCAGGAGGGCGCTTCGACCACCGCTCCCCGAGAAATACATTCAGGTCGTTTGCCAAGCTCAGGGTTCTTTTTCTTAGCGAATTCTTCGGTTCTACATAAGGCGCTGCCATGACGGGTGCAATGGGCTTCGCGAGCTGCTTCCTCGCGTACAATCCGCTGCCGGCGAGGACTCCTGCCAGGACAACTATCCCAAACAAGCCGTGGCCCCAATGCACCCTGCGGATTCCGCCGCTTGTGCTCGAGGCCTCTTTGTGAAGCAGCCACGGCGTGCGAAGTACGTGCCACAATGCAATGCTCCACACCGCAATCACCATCGAAAGGCCTTCGCTCTTAAAGCTCGTCCATGCAACCGCACTCACGCGGTGGATTAGAAGATATGCGCCGGTAGCCGTGAGCAACGCAGCAGCCAATTCCCCCCTCCAAGTGCGATTGCACTCGTTGCCAAGCCTCTTAAAAAAACACCAATAGTAGGCAAACAATGTCCGGTTTGAGCGCTGTTTCTCCATGGGAACGGCTTCGTCTGGTATCGGTTGTGTTTCAGCGACGGTTTGAGCCGGGGGCTTTGCCGCTGCTTTTATCTTAGCCGGAGCAACCTCCTTAATCCGTATTTTCTCCCCCCAATTCTTCCAAGTTCGCAACACGCGGTCGTGTGCCTCGGCGCAGCCTTCCATCAAGCTCTGTTCCGGATCGCATTGCACTTGGGCGCGCCTCGCCCGCAAAAAATTATCGATGAAAGAACTGGAATGCTTGACTTGGAGATCCCCGACGGTTTTGAGCTCCGCGAGGATCTCCTCCAATTCTTCCTCTGTCGGAACTTTTCCGGTTTCTTCGTACGCTCGTTCGTAGGACTCCAATCGCGCAGCCAAGCACCGCTCTATATGCTGCACCTGGAATTTGACGATGCCATTGATCTGGCTCTCCTTGACGGGCGTTTTGGCAGTTCGCTTCGTGGTTCTCTCCTTCAGTAAGTTTGTGGTGTCGGCCCTTGTCGAAACCGCCGATTCCACAAAGGATTGCTCGTACATCAAGTCCGCGAAGCCCTTGATCTGAGTGTCCATGGGTTCGATTACCTTCCATGCCGGATTGTACTCTGGAATTTTCCTCCGGTTGCCGCCTTCCTGTCCGAATGCTACGATTTGGTGTTCCATGACCCCTGCTAATCTCCAACCGAGCGCTGCCAGCCGCCCCCGTGTGGGCATCCCCTGGCGCACTTCTCACGAAGAAGCCAACCAGATCACCAACAAGCTTCAGTATTACTTCGACGCCGTCTGCGCAGCCGAAGGCGAGCCTGTCCGCGTGTCTCTCCAACTCTCAGGGAGCGACCTCGCCTCCCAAGTCAAAGATTTGGACGCCTTCGTCCTCCCCGGCGCGCCCGCGGACGTAAATCCGGCGCTATACCGCGCCCCGCGCCATGAAAAGACGCACGACGCCGATCCCAACCGGGAAAAAACCGATTTCGCTATCCTCGAGCACTCCTTCGCCTCCGGCAAACCGGTGCTGGCGATTTGCTATGGCTGCCAGAGTCTGAATGTGTGCCTAGGCGGTTCCCTCTACCAGGACATCGCCAGCGAGCTCCACACCAATATCGAGCACAGCAAGGAAGGTCTTGCGCCGGATGCACCCGACCCCGTTCATCCTGCGAGGATCGAGCCTGGAGGTGAAATCGCGCAACTCACGGCCATTTCCGGTTTCGCAAACCAGAACGGCGGATTTGACGTCCAAATCAATACTTCGCATCACCAATCCGTCCGAGATCTGGGTCACGGCCTGCGCGTCGCTGCGGTCGCCCCCGATGGAGTGATCGAGGCCGTCGAGCATGAACCACATAAACACTGGGTTGTCGGCGTACAGTGGCACCCGGAGCGCATGAAGGACCACGCGCTGTCCTCGGCGCTTTTTCGCACCCTGGTGCAGGCAACACGCGCGGCCGATGCGCACCGCTGAACTGCATGGTTGGGTTTTTGACTTTCACCTGTCGACTATCGACTTCTTGGGGGCTTGATGATTTCTCTCGCAGGCAAGGCGGCACTCATCACCGGCGGTTCGCGTGGAATCGGCGCTGCGGCCGTCAAACTCTTTGCACAGGCTGGCGCCGACGTAGTTTTCAACTACGTCAAAGCCAAGGACGCCGCGCTGCAGGTCCAACAAGAAGCCGCCAAGCACGGCACTCGCGTGGAAGCTTTCAAGGCCGATGTGGGTAAGCACGCCGAAAACCAAAAGCTTGTCGAACATACCATCGCGCGGCTCGGCCGCCTGGACATTCTCGTCGCCAATGCCGGCGTTTGGAACCCGGAAGATCTGCCCATAGAGAAAATGACCGAAAAGCAATGGGACGACATGATTCGCATCAACCTCAAGAGCGTCTATTCGATCATTCATTTTGCCGTTCCCCAAATGATCAAGCAGAAGTCAGGCAAAATCATTCCCATCAGTTCCACTGCCGGACAGCGTGGCGAATCCTTCCACACGCACTATGGCGCAAGCAAAGGGGGCATCATCAGCTTCACCAAGGGCCTCGCCACGGAACTCGCGCGCCACAATATTCTGGTGAACTGCGTCGCTCCGGGCTGGGTGGCTACCGATATGTCAGTTCCCGTGCTTGAGACAAAAGCGGGCCAGAAAATGGCTTCCACTGTGATCCCTCTGGGCCGCGCCGCCACCGCCGAAGAAATCGCCGGCCCCATTCTCTTTGTTGCATCAGACCTGGCCAACTTCATGACCGGCGAGATCATCAATGTAAATGGAGGTTCGGTCTTGTGCGGCTAAGATTTCTCCATTTCACTTCGCTGATTCTTGGTGCGTCCTTGGTGTTTGTTTCCGGCGCATCGGCGCAACGGCCCGATACCTTGATGCCTGAGCAAAGCATTGCCAAAGGCAAGCAGATCCTCTCCGAGCTGATCAACGCGCTGGGCGGCCCCGGCTACCTGGAAGTCCGGGAAAGCCAGTGCGAGGGACGCCGCGTTCTTTTCGGCCACAATGGCGAGCCTGTCGGAAACATCGGCTTTGTCGATTACCGCCGCTATCCTGACCAGGATCGGACCGAGTATATCGGGAAGGGCCGTCACACGATTCTCCCGTATCTGATCGGCATCGACGGTCTGGATTGGTCACACGGGGGCATCGTTATCACGCTCTATAACCGCGATCACGGATGGACTTTCGATCGCAGCGGCGTCAATGAATTGCCGGCCACCTCCGTCAGCGACTTCCAGGAACAGGTCAAGCGCAACGTCGACAATCTTTTGCGGCTGCGCCTAAAAGAACCGGGCACGTCCATTCGCTTCGGCGGCAATGACACCGTGGACCTCAAGCAGGTGGACTGGGTGGAGATTACCGACGCCCAGGAGCGCGTGTTCCGCCTTGCCGTCGACCGCTCTACTCACCTCCTGGTTCGCAGCTCGGTCACGACCAAGGACGAGGAGACCCAGCAGATCAACGAAGATGTAACCATCTACTCCAACTTCCATTTGAAGGACAGCGTCTGGACGCCGCTGCAGGTTTCCCGCGAGCACAATGGACGCCGCGCCGTCCAAATCTTCTACGAAACTTGCAAGTACAATCCCGGCTTTCCCGACCAACTCTTCGATCAGTCTTCTCTCTCCAAGCAGGGCGGCCAGTCCCTCGCGAAGAAGGGCAAGAACTAGCTGCTAAACAATCGGCAAAAAGGGCAGTCCCTTCGCGCATGATTATCAGTGATATAAATAGATCTATATAACTAACCTGCAATCATTGAGTTTCGTTTGTTACATTGCTACCCATTCCTTGACGCATGGCATAGAATATAAGGGTCAACTGCGAGTAAGTACCATGCTTGGCAGTCAGTTGCATCCGCTCGTCCCTGGTATGGCAACTGCATCAGAGTGGTCGCTGGGCCACCCTAGTAGGTTGGATCGCTGATCCCGCCTTTAAATGAGGACGATCTTGTTCAGGAGTGCTACACGCCTTCGCACTCGCCGCAGCCACATTGGCGGCTTCAGCATGGTCGAATTGGCTGTTTCGCTGACTATCCTAATGATTCTGTCGGCGATCGCAATTCCCAGCCTTATGCACTCGCTTCGAACCTACCAGCTTAACGACGCGGCCGGTCGCTTGTCCGACATGCTGAAATTCACGCGATTCGAAGCAGTTCGCAGAAACAAAGCCGTGCCGTTCCAATTGCAGCAGTTCGGCAACGACTGGGTCGCCTGGGCAGATCCTGATAACGACGCAAACCTGGAACCAATAGAGAAGCAAGTGCGGATCAGCGGTTTTGTGACGCTACTACCGGCGGGGGGAGGACCGCCGGCTCCCACGGCCATCACTAAT
>DASQYT010000334.1:0-10376 GCA_035639075.1 Candidatus Elarobacter sp. | reverse complement strand
GGATAGGGGAGGAACGCTGGAACGTTCACTGGAAGGCAGTGACTGGCGCAGTGGGAGTATCGTGCGAATCGCCAAATTCTGTCAAGAGTATTTTTGAACTATTTTTACGTTTGCTGTATGCGTTTCGCCGTTCTACGCCCGGTTTTCGCCTGTCCGTCCGGCCAGCCGAACCTCTACTCTCCGCGATTTCCGCGAGTCCTTGTGTACTCGTTCTACGCCCGCCATACCAATTGTGGTGCACTCCCGCTTCAGCCAAGCTCGAATCGTTTCCCCAACAGGCGCTGACGGTGGTGTCGACGCTCGACTCGCGCCTCCTGCGCTACACTATCTGTTCATTATTGGAGAGAACCGCATGCCGACACGTGGGGATGCTTGGAAACTGCTGTGCGAGTACACAGCTTCGGAGAGCCTGCGCAAACACATGCTGGCGGTCGAAGCCTGCGTCCGCGCCTACGCGCGCAAAGTCGGCGCCGAAGAAGAAACCTGGGGGCTCGCCGCGCTGTTGCACGACTTCGATTACGAGCGCTGGCCCAATCACGAGCACTCGTCGGACCAGGGGCACCCTTCCGAGGGGGCAAAGATTCTGCGCGCACAGGGCTATCCCGAGGAGATCGTACGAGCCATCATCACGCACGCGGATTATTGCGGTGTGCCACGGCAAACCGCGCTGGAGCACACACTCTTTGCTTGCGACGAAATCGCCGGATTCCTCACTGCTTGCGCTTACGTGCGTCCGTCGAAGAGTATTTTGGATCTGGAAGTGGATTCGGTGAAGCGTCGCATGAAAGACAAGCTCTTCGCCAAGGGCGTCTCGCGCGAGGACGTGCGCAAGGGTGCCGAAGAACTTGGCGTGCCACTGGAGGAGCACATCGCCTTCTGCATCGCCGCTCTGCGCGAGCACGCGGACGCGCTGGGGCTGCGCGGCTCGCTTTAGGGTGAAAGTTGACCAGGTTGAGTCAAGCGTGAGCCGGACTCGATCAACGATGCGCGTACAACACGAGAGCCGCGCCGAACAACATGCTGGCGATTAGGAGAGCAAGCGCCCCAGCGGTAAGCCATTTGGAAAGGAAAGCCGTTCGAAACAACGATACCGCTCGATCTTGGAACGCCGCCACCGCTGAGAGCTTCGACGGCTGCGGCGCTTGGGGCACGACCGGGCGGTCAAGGAATTCTACTTTGGCGATAAAGCTGTAGCCTTGGCGCGGGATGGTATCCACGAACGCGGACTGATCCGCCGAATCGCCAAGAACCTGCCGAAGCTTGTTTACGGTCGTGTTTACATTGGCGTCGTAGTTGACGTGGGTATCCGAAGGCCAGAGCTCCATGCGCAGATCTTCACGCTTCACGACTTCGCCGGCCTTTTGCAGAAGTGCGACCAGCGCCTGGTAGACTTTGCCTTGCAGCTTTACGCGCGCGCCATCCTTGTATAATTCTTCTTTTTTCAGGTCCAGATGAAACGCGCCAAAGCGAACGAAACGTTTGGAACCGAAGGTAGTGTTACTTGAACTCTCGCCCTCCGGAGAATGCATGGGAACCATTTGCGTGCTCATGGAAATCCCCTTGGCAGCAGCTTTCCGCTGATGCAACATTTTTCTTATTCCACTCACAAAATGGCGCACGGGCGATGCGCCGTCACTTGACATCACGTTGAGGTCAGTTATATCTTGAGATGCATATACATGTCAAGGCTGAGATGCAGAAAATGAAAAAAAATCCCCCCCTGGACCTGAGCGGAACGGGATACTGCGCTTCGTTCAATTTTCGAAAAACGGCGCGCGCGGTCACAAGTTTGTTCGACACCGCGTTACAGAAGTCCGGTATACGCTCGACACAGTTCGCCATTCTAGTGGGCATTGCCAAGAGTCAGCCGGTTTCCATCGGGGCCCTCGCGAACCTGCTGGTCATTGACGACACCACGCTGACGAGGAGTCTACGGCTCTTGCAGACGGAAGGATTCATCGCCATCTCAAATCGCGCAGCCATGCGACAGCGTTTTTTGACCATTACGGCCAAAGGGGAGCGCGTGCTGGCACGCAGCCTGCCCGCCTGGCGAAATGCACAGGAGCGATTCGTTGCCACCATCGGCCCAAAATATTGGCTGGACCTTCGCAAAGAGCTAGAGAACCTTGCTCATGTAGCCGTCGACCTAGAAAAACCGCAGAGAGAAGTTCCCGATCGAGAAGCTATCGGCTCTTAAGGCTGGGCTGACAGTCTGCCCGAACTTGGTCTTGAGAGACAAAGACTCGACAAATTCCTCAGCTTGAGTGCCTGCGACCTGCTTTGGCATTCGTCGATAATCCTACATGAGATCGCAGATCCCGGCATCAGCCAACGGCGAGGATACTCGATTTCCTGGAAGGGCCAAATCACGCTAGAATTGTAGGGAATGCTTACACAGATTGAAGGATTTGACGCTGCCGCGAGCCGCCACCCGCGCCGGAAAACCTATGGCGTGAAGGTGGGACATGTGTGCGTGGGCGGAGGCGCGCCCATCGTCGTGCAGTCCATGACGAACACGGACACAGCCGATATCGCGACGACATTGAAGCAGACTTTGGAGCTGGCCGAGGCGGGCTCAGAGATTGTGCGCTGGACGGTAAACGTGCCGGAGGCAGCCGCCGCAGTTCCTGAGATCAAGAAAAGGATGCTGGACGCAGGATGCACCGCGCCGATCATTGGCGACTTCCACTACAACGGGCATGTGCTGCTGACCAAGTTTCCCGAATGCGCAAGGGCGCTGGATAAATACCGCATCAATCCGGGCAACGTTGGCGCGGGACAGCGCCGCGACGAGCAGTTCTCCACGATCTGCAAAATCGCACGCGACAATGGCAAGCCTGTTCGAATCGGCGTGAATGGCGGCTCCCTTAACCAAGAGCTGGTGATGCGCAAGATGCAGGAGAACACGGACAAGAATCTTGGCAAAGAGTCCGAAGAGATCATCAACGATTGCATGGTGCTTTCGGCGTTGGAGTCCACAGAGCTGGCGCTGGAGTCCGGGCTGCGGCATGACCAGATCATTATTTCGTGCAAGACTTCGCGGCCGCGCGACCTGATCACCGTGTACCGCGATCTTTCCGCGAAAACAGAACAGCCTTTGCACCTGGGCCTCACCGAAGCGGGCATGGGGATGAAGGGACAAATCTGGTCAGCGGCTTCGCTTGGCGTTCTATTGTACGAAGGCATTGGTGATACGATTCGCATTTCACTGACGCCCAAACCGGGGGGCGACCGCCGCGAGGAGGTTTACGCCGCGTGCGAATTGCTGCAGGCGCTGGGGCTGCGTTCGTTTGCACCCAGCGTGACGGCCTGCCCCGGCTGCGGACGAACGACCAGCACCACATTCCAGGAATTGGCCGAAGCGATCCAAGGCTACATCCGCGATAGCATGCCCATCTGGAAGACCCAATACGAAGGCGTCGAGAGCATGACGCTGGCAGTGATGGGCTGCATTGTCAACGGTCCCGGAGAGTCGAAAGCCGCGAACATCGGGATCAGCCTGCCAGGAACCGGCGAGGCGCCGCGCTGCCCCGTTTATATTGATGGGCAGAAAGATGTGACGCTCGAAGGTACTTACGATGAGCTGGCCGCCGCGTTCCAAGCGCTCGTCGACAACTACATCGCGAAGAAGTACGCGCGCAAGACAGCCGACGTCGCGCCGACGGCTCGGTGAGGAATCCACAGTGAAAATTAGCCGGGAAGACGTGTTGCGCGTGGCAGAGCTGGCTTACCTCGACCTAAGCGAGGCCGAGCTGGAAATGTACCGTGCGCAAATTGACGAGATTCTGGAGTACATCGGCAAGCTGAACGAGCTGGACACTGCTAATGTCGAGCCCATGGCGCAAGTTTTGAGCGACGACCAGACAGCCGATGCCACGCTGCGCGAGGACCTGATTGTGCCGTGCGCGGTGGCGGAAGACGTGCTGAAGCACGCTCCTGACGCGGAGCCGCCGTATTTCAGGGTGCCGAAGGTGATTGAGAGATAGTAGGACAGACATTCGTGTCTGTCCTTTTTTATTGAATTTCAAGAAGGCCGGACAGGCAAGAATGCCTGTACCACAAGAAAAATACACATGGGGACGAATTGGACGATTGACGGGGTGAGAGTGGCGCTGGCGGCGAAGAAGATCTCTGCGCGCGAACTGGCGGCAGATTTTTACAAGCGGATCGAATCGCGGAATCCGGAGCTGAACGCCTACCTGACGCTATCGCCGGAGCGAGCCCGCAGGCAAACCGACAAAATCGACAGTTTGGTGGCGCAAGGAAAGCCATTGCCACCGTTGGCAGGAGTACCGGTGGCCGTCAAGGACGTCATTAGCACGCGTGGGATCAAGACTACCTGCGGCTCGAAGATTTTGGAGAACTATGTTCCGCCTTATGATGCAACGGCGGTTGAGCGGCTGGAAGCGGCTGGCGCGGTCATTCTAGGAAAGACTAACTGCGACGAGTTCGCGATGGGCAGCTCGAATGAGAACTCCGCCTATGGTCCGGTCAAGAATCCTCTGGCGCCGGATCGGGTGCCGGGCGGCTCCAGCGGCGGTTCAGCGGCCGTGGTAGCGGCGGGGCTGGCAGTAGCATCCTTGGGAACGGACACGGGCGGTTCCATCCGACAACCGGGTTCGTTCTGCGGAGTACCCGCCATGATGGGGAGCTATGGCCGCGTTTCGCGGTGCGGACTGATCGCGTTCGCGTCTTCCCTAGACCGCATCGGCCCCTTTGCCACCAATGTGAAGGACGTCGCTGCCATCCTGCAAGTCATCGCCGGTCGAGACCCCCTCGATTCGACTTCCACGACGGCGCCGGTCCCCGATTACCGGGTGGAACTCGAGAAGCCGGTCAAGGGGCTGCTCTTGGGCATCCCTAAGGAGTATTTCGGTGAAGGCATGGATGCGGGAGTAAGGAAAAAGGTCGAAGCAGGAATCGACCTCTTCAAAAAGCTCGGGTGTCAACTGGTTGACATTCGCATGCCACATACGGACTATGCCATCGCGAGCTACTACATCATCGCGACAGCGGAGGCAAGTTCCAACCTCGCACGGTACGACGGTGTGCGTTACGGATTGCGCGTGGATGACGATTCCCTGCTTGCGATGTACCGAAAAACGCGCGGCGCGGGATTCGGCGCGGAAGTAAAACGCCGCATCGTGCTCGGGACGTACGTGCTTTCGGCGGGCTATTACGATGCCTATTATTTGAAGGGGCAAAAGGTTCGTTCGCTGATCGCTCAAGATTTTCGCGATGCGTTTACCAAGGTGGACGCGATTCTGACCCCGACTTCGCCAGTTCCCCCCTTCAAATTGGGGGAGCGTACGGCCGATCCCCTCCAGATGTATCTTGCTGATATATATACAGTTACTGGATCTCTCGCAGGAGTCCCGGGCATCTCCGTGCCATGCGGCAAGATCGATGGGAAGCTGCCCGTGGGCCTGCAGATCTTTGGAGCTCCTTTTGGAGAGGCGCGTGTCCTGCAACTGGCCCACGCTTTCGAGCAAGCGGGAGGGGCCGCTGTCTAGCACGCGCGCAAAGCGAGTTCTTGCACGCCGCCGATGCCGTTCCCGCTAGACAATGGAAAACCAGACCTGCTGAAGGCCGCTGGTCGGCTGGTAAGTTGACCGGGCACCTGATCACCATTGAAAGGGCAATCACCAGTAGAACCGACAGAATGTTGAGCAAACCTCCAAAAGACGTACCATTCTTCAGGCGCAGGCGATTGCATGTCCCGTTGGCGTTGTCAAATCACGGCTGATACGCCTGAAGACCCTATCCCACTCGACCCTGAAATTGTCCACGAAAAAGAAGAAATGCTCGTAGAACTACGCCAAGTTCGCGAAAGAACCTTAGCGGTCATCGAGGAAACCATGGAACGCGATCTCGGTAAATACCGGATGCCACATCCGTTTTTGGGAATCCTGAACATGTATGAGTGGTTCCAACTAATCACTTCGGCACGAAATACGGCATAGGAAAAATCTCCGAAACTCTACCGAAAACCGTAACAAGTTTGGAAAAGTAGAATATTTTTTCCACTAGTCCGCCTATCGTTAAGCCTGTACTACAACCGCCGCAATATGAAAATGTGTGGAAAAAGGGCCTTATTGCTGGCTTTAGTGAGAAAGTACTAGACAGTTCGTTTTTGGTTGGCAGAACGGAACGACTATTGCTCAGAAATAGTGCAGCACATACGATGCTTTCAGCATCTAAGTATGTGTGGGCTGTTAGGTGGCGGAGCAGAGGAGCCGGGCCATGGTTACGGTAAAGTCGAGCCAAAAGATCTTCACCGATTCAGAGGTTGCCAGCTTGACCGGGATTTGCGTCGAGCACGTGCACAATTTTGCCAAGAGCCGTCATCTGGGCTTCATCGCGCGGGCGGCGGAAGCCGCCGGCCTGAGCGCCGATCAATGGCTGTTTACGCTTTCGGACCTGATGGTCCTGGTGACCCTGTTTCCGAAATGCACGCACTAAAATAGCCTTACAACAAAACGGGCTTTTCAATCGGCTCCCTGGCTTGGCTAGGGGGCCATTTTTGTTTGGGATGTGCATAACCCGCGTGTTGCATGCCCGGAATGCCCGGGCGTATGCTCGCCCTATAGGCAAACTGGGCCAGTCCATGTGCATCGCATACCACAGGTAAAGCCAATGGGATCACCCAGGACGTTCGTCGTGCTGATTGGCAGCGCGCTTTTGGCGGGTTGGGCTGGCGCGACCCATAGCACCCAATCGCCAGGCGATGCCGCTCCCGGGCAAGCGCAAGCTCCCGCAGAGAGGCAGACGAGCAGCAAAGACGCCCGGGCGGGGGTGCCGGCCTTGCCACGAGGCAAGAAGCTCGTTCTGAAGGACGGAACCTTTCAGCTAGTGCGGGATTACCGCCGGAACGGGGAGCGGGTCCGCTATTTGAGCGCCGAGCGGGGCGACTGGGAGGAAATCCCCGCCGCAGTAGTGGATTGGGACGCGACTGCCAAAGCCGCCGCGGCTGAACAGGCGGACGAAGACGCCCTCGCAAAGAAGATCCATGCGCAGGAACAATCCCAGAAAATTGAGACGATGATGGACGTGGACGCGAGCCTGCAAGTGGCACCGGGTGTCTTCCTGCCACCCGGCGAAGGGATGTTCCTGATTGACGGAAAATCCGTAAGGCCACTCGAGCAGGTCGGTTCGCAAGTCAAGACGGACAAGAAACAGTTCCTGAAGCAGGTGCTTTCACCGATTCCGATCGTCCCAAGCAAGCGAAACGTGGAAATCCTCGGAAACAAGGCAAGTATCCGGGTGACAAACGGGCAAGCGGAGTTTTATTTGCGGGAAGCGCCGCCGGATCCGGACCGGACGACTCCCATCGTGAAGAGCAGCAGACCTGGCGAATCCGGGCCCCAAGTAGAACTGGTTCGGGCAACTGTCAAGGGCAATAAAAGGCAGCTGGAGTCGATCAGGAGTCTTTTCGGTGAACAGTTGGAGGAAAAGCGCAATTCGATTTCGATCCAGCGATGGGAGATCGCGCCTACTGTTTTTCGCTTCACGATAAGCGAGCCGCTGCCGCCGGGCGAATATGCCCTGGCGGAAATTCTGCCGGATGGGATGAACTTATACGTTTGGGATTTTGGGGTAGACCCCGCAACTGCCAGCAAGGCAACGACGCCCCTCAAAAAGAAGGACTAATTCCTCAGTCGTGGCACGCAGGGAGCGTCAACGGGTCTGACGTGTCTCCGCCGGAGCATCTGCCAGAACTTCTTTCAAGAGAGACAGCACGTCGGAGACTCGGAAGGGTTTTTGGAGACAAACGGGCTCACTTTGGCCTTCACCTTCCTGACTGCCTTCAATTAAGTCGCCGGTCATGTAGATAAGAGCCGGTTTTTGCGTCCCCGCAGCTTTCAGGATGCGGGCGGCGGACTCGCGGCCGTTCACAAAGAAGCCGCCGGAAGAAAGATGTAGGTCGCAGAGAAACGCGTCATAGCTGGAACGTTCGAGGAGGGCGAGAGCCTCCTCGGTCGTCGCCGCGCAGCCCACGCGCAAGCCGTGAGCCGACAAGCCTTCCTGAAGAAGCATGCGGAGACTTTCCTCATCGTCGAGAACGAGCACCGCGCGGCCTGTGAGAAGATCCGCGGCCGGCCGAACTTCACCGGAGGGCGCAGATGCCGGTTCCGGAGGAGCAGAAGGCGTCCCAGGGACCTCAACGGGTGCAATGGGCAAGTAGATAGTGAAGGCCGATCCGCCAGCGTGAAGAATTTCCGCTTCGATGTTCCCGCCATGTTCGCGAATGATGGACATGCAGATGCTGAGTCCCAGGCCAGTGCCTCCCCCGGGACGCTTGGTGGTGTAAAAGGGATCGAAAATGCGTGGGAGCGATTCGGGGCGGATGCCCACGCCGTCATCCTGGACCGTGATCGCGAGCTGGTTGCCGTTCCTGCCGGCGCGAATCTGGATACGGCCAGCGTCGCGGACTTCGCGGATAGCCTGTTCGGCATTGGTGATAAGGTTCAGAAAAACCTGAATCAACTGGTTGGCGTCCCCAATAACCCCGGGAAGATCTGGTTGTAGATGGAAATCCACCTCAACATTGTTGCGGCGCAGAGAATGTTCGTGAAGCTGGAGTGTGCGCTCGAGAAGATTGCTGAGGTCAAGAGGCTTTTTCTGGGGGGAAGCAGGGCGCGAGAATTCGAGAAGATTCTGGACGATACGCGCCGCGCGGCGGGCCTGCCGGTGCGTAAGTTCCAATTGGCGTTTGGTGGAGTCGTCCTCTCCCTGGCGCTCGCGAAGAAGCTCGGTGACGCCAAGGATGGCGGTCAAGGGATTGTTCAACTCGTGGGCGACGCCGGCGAGCATCTGCCCCATTGCGGCAAGTTTTTCCGCCTGGATAAGTTGCTCCTCCAAACGCTTGAGGTCCGTAACATCGCGCCCGGAGAGAACTACGCCCTCGACATTCCCTTTTTCATCGGCTAGGGGACTGAAATTGAAACGAATCCGCCGCCACTCTCCCAGTTTGTGGCGTACGCGAATTTCCAGGGAGGCAAAGCTCTGCCTGCCAGCGATGATGTCCTGATAAAGGGACTCGGCCGCTGGTAAATCCTCCGGATGGGTGCGGCCGCCAAATGCCATGTTCTGCGCCTCCTCGATGTCGTACCCCAGCACGTCTTTGCAACGGGGACTGACAAAGGTGTAGTGGGCGTTGGCATCGAGCACCAGGATGAGATCGGGGAAGCTGTCGACGAGGCGGCGGGCAAATTCCTGCTGCTGATGAAGACGGCGCTCCATCTCGCGGCGCTCGGTAATGTCCATGAGCGCGCCTTGATAGCGCAGAACACGGCCGGAATTGTCGCGAACGGCGGCAGCCGTATTCAAACATACGATGGAGGTGCCATCTCTGCGAATCAGGGTAATTTCTTTGCCCTGAATCATCGGCTGACGCTCGACCTCTTCCTTGACGAGCTTTCGCTCCTCGCGGTCGACAAAAATTTCTGGAACCCGTCTTTTCAGAACTTCTTCCTTGGAATCGTAGCCCAGCATGCGCACCAGGGCAGGATTGACGTCCACAATGGTTCCGTCTGGCGTGGTGATATAGATGCCTTCCTGGAGCGATTCAAAAAGTTCAGTGAAGCGCGCTTCGTTCTTGCGAAGCGCGGAAATGTCGCGGGCAAGAACGGTAATGCCGCCAATCTTGTCGCCGCGCATCATGGCGTGGGCTACGCAATCAAAAAAGAAAGGCGATGACTGGCTTTTCAGCCGGACCTGAATAACACCGGCCCACTGCCGCCGCTCCATGAAACGCGGCATGGCACGCTCCACCAGCCTTGCACCCTCTCCGCTGCTTTCCTGGACGAAGTCTGCCAACGGCTTGCCGATAATTTGCTGAAAGGCGGTATCCACAAGATCGGAAAAGCTGCGATTAACAGCGCGAATCTGGCCGTCGAGAGAGACGGCAAGAAGGATGTCATCGAAAGAATCGATTAGATCGCGATAACCCTGCTGGGAGCGGGAGATAATCTCGAAGAGCTGGTCGAGCTGCTTTTCGCTGGGAGGGTTCTCATCGCGGTGCTCCATGCCGCGCATGAGACCGCGCAGTTCGGAGATTTCCTGCGTCTTGTTCCACATGTAAACGCCGAATAGGACAATGAGAACGACGAAGCCGATAGGGAGTGCTTCGTAATGGTGCGCGAGCGAGCGAATGGAATCCCAAGACGTCCAGGCATAGGCCACCCCAAGTAGAAAAATGACAAGGATGGCCATCAGCCAGAGTTCCCTCTGACGCTTCTCAAACTGTTCGAAGCGGTCAGAGATCACTGCATGCTTGTCAGTATGCGGCGTCGAGCGGTTGGCGGACTGCTTGGCGCGTTGGTGGTCTTCGTGCATTCAAGTGGACGGACTCCGCAGAATCAGGAGTCTTTCGT
>DASQYT010000333.1:0-5312 GCA_035639075.1 Candidatus Elarobacter sp. | reverse complement strand
CGTTCTCGGCGTCCGGGATTAGCGGCAACTACGCATTTGGCGCCGATGCGACGAGCGCGCTTGTCAACAGCAGTCGCAACCGATTCGCCATGGTAGGTGCGTTTGCGGCGAACGGAAGCGGAGGCATCACCAGCGGCGAGTTGGACGCCAACAATAGCGGCAACGTCAATAAGAGTGGCGGTTTGAATTATCCGACGAGCGGCTTGGCTTTTACTGGGAGTTACGCGGTGTCATCGAATGGCCGAGGCACGATGAATTTCATGGTCGGAACGCAAACCGTCAACATGAGTTTGTACATAGTTTCCGCTAGCGAAGTATTGTTTGTCAGCGTCGACCCACAGTCGAGCAACGCTCCGTTTACGGGATCGGCACTGCAGCAATCGGGGTCGCCATTTTCGATTTCGGCGGTGAGCGGCCCGAGCGTTCTTTACGTGAGTGGGCTGTGCGCAAGCTGCGGGCCGAATGCGACGCCAGCTTCGGACCTGATCGCGGGCATATTCACGGTCTCGAATTCCGGGAGTTATTCTTTTACTGGAGAAGAAAGCAAAGCAGGAGGCATTTCATCGTTCAATGATGCGGCGACTGTTAGCGTAGCTCCTAACGGCAGGGTGAGTGCAGCGGGGGGAGCGCGGCCTCCTCTGCTCTATCTAGTGAGCTCGGGCAAAGCGTTTGTGATGCTGGTGGATGGAGGAGTGTACGCAGGCTTCGCGGAGCTGCAAACCGGAGGACCGTTCACGAATCATTCCGCGAACGGGACGTATGCCTTCGGCTCGATCACGGTGACGCACCAGAACATAACTCACGAGTCCGGCGTGGCCACTTACGACGGTATAGGGACGGTTTCAGGAACGAGTGACACAGCGTTGGCAGGCTCGACCTCGTCGAATCCAAGCATAAAACCTGATCAGGCTTTCAACTATACGTATCTGGTTTCCCCAAACGGGAGGTTGGCGTTGACGAACGGCCCGGTGATCTACCTCATTTCCCCGACCAAACAAGTGGTCTTGAATTCGGATCCATCGGATCTGTATCCGAGGCTTGAACCCGTGGAGCAGTAGCGAAAGCGATTGTGGGAAGGCAACCAACGCACGCACGGACTTCAGTCAGTTTTCAAGCGCAACACAAGTTGCGGTTGCGGAACACCTGTACGGAGGGACAGATTGACGGTATAGCGGGGGCAGCCGAAGATGGTGGCCATGAGCGAAGTCACTGCAGCCTCACCCCGGCGAAGCGCGCGAGTCTTTCACAAGATGCGTGTACAAGCGCTGGGCCGCGCCCACAACGGCAAGAAGTTCCGCGAGACATGCGAAACCGTGGTCGTCAACGGCTTTGGTGGCCTCTTGCTGCTGAAGCATGAAGTGAACAACGGCGAAATGCTGGTAATTACGAACCCTGAGACGCAAGAAGAACTGGAATGCCGCATTGTCTACCTGGGTGATCTGGGCGCCAGGGGGCAGCGCGTGGGGATCGAGTTTCTTACGCCGGCGCCGCGCTTCTGGGGAGTAGACTTCAGCATCGAGCCCACCTCCACCAACATTCACTAGAAATACTCAACGAGCCGCGCCGGCGCGAGCACCCTCCGAGGAAAGTTTCGCAGCCACGATGGATCTTCGCCTGGAAAGCCACCCCCACAGCCTCCACAAAAGCAGGACAGCGACAAGCGCGCCGTAGAAGAGCGGCATGCGCACATCGGATTTGACCTTCCAGTAGTAGTGGATTACGCCCGCAACCGCGGCGAAATAAATGGCGCGATGCAGCATTTGCCAGCGCTTCCCGCCGAGGCGGCGAATCCAGCCCGCCGTCGAAGTCATTGCCAGCGGAACCAGGAGCAGGAAACCGAGGAAGCCGACAGTGATGAATGGTCGCTTGGCAACGTCTTTCCATATGGCCGCAAGATCGAATGATTGATCGGGGCCAAGATAAGTGAGGAAGTGGAGACACACATAGAAAAAAGCAAAGAGGCCAAACATGCGGCGAAAACGGATGAGGTCAGGGAGGTTGAGGAGCTTGCGGAAGGGCGTGATGCATAAAGTGATGATAAGAAAACGTAATGTCCACCGGCCGGTGGTGAGTTGAATGAACTCGACGGGATTTGCACCGAGGCCATTGTGAAGAGCGCGCCAAATCAGCGCGCCAAGAGGAGCCAGGCAAAGCAGGAAAACGGCGACCTTGGTCAATTTGCTGGTGAGAAGAGCATGCATTCGGAATTCCTGGCTAGTAGTTCTTCTTCAGATCCATGCCGCTATACATGCTGGCGACCTGATCGCCATAGCCATTGAACATAAGTGTGGGGCGCTTGAAGATTTCGCCAAGACGCCGTTCCTTAGCCTGGCTCCAGCGCGGGTGATCGACATTGGGATTTACGTTCGAATAAAAGCCGTACCAATTGGGCACGGACAGATTCCAGGTTGTCGGCGGCATCTTCTGTTGGAACTTGATCTTGACGAGCGACTTGATGCTCTTGAACCCATATTTCCAGGGGATGACCATCCGCACGGGCGCACCATCTTGATTCGGCAATGACTCTCCATACATGCCGACGCAAAGGAGAGTGAGAGGATTCATCGCCTCGTCCAAACGAAGACCTTCGACGTAGGGGAATTCGATGCCGGCCCAGCGTCCCAGAGGCATCTGGCGCGGATCATAGTAGCTTTGGAACGCCACGAATTGCGCTTTCGACGTGGGTTCCACGAGCTTGATTAGACTGTTGAACGAAAAACCAATCCAGGGAACGACGATGGACCACGCTTCCACGCAGCGGTGACGGTAGATGCGTTCCTCAAGGGGAGCAAGCTTGAGAATTTCGTCCATGGTGAACTTGCGGGGTTTCGCGACTTCGCCTTCGACGGAAACGACCCAGTTGGAAGTGTTGAAGTTCTTCGCATTCTTGGCGGGATCGCTCTTGTCGGTACCGAATTCGTAAAAATTGTTGTAGTGCGTAACGTCCTCGTAGGAGTTCTGTTTTTCGGAAGTGCTGAACGGACTATTGACGAGACTGGTGAATTTCGTCGCGGCAAACGCGACCTGCGGCGGTAAGGCCAAATCAAACAGGCCCTTCGCAGTGACTGCCGTGGCCCCAACGATACCCATGGCGCGGAGAAATTTGCGGCGGTCCGCGTAGGCGGACTTCGGCGTGACGTCGGCGTAAGTCAAGTCTGGGGCCTTGCGGATCAACATCGCTTTCCTCCGGGTCTACTCGGGCATTTCGGCTTGGCTAGCATCTTATATCTATTTCGATGCTGGAACTTTGCCGGGGGCTTTCCCTTGTTTCTTGTGGAACGGGCTCGTTCTGGCCCCTTGCGAATGAGAGTTCTTTGCGGCGCAAAAGTTACAGGCAGGGTTACCGACGCTGACATGGGGATTTCCTTGGGGATTGGCTTCTCAGGCTAGCCGTGGAGCTTTTTGAGCACTTTTTGAGCGGCTTCGACACCGTGGTATTGAGCTTCTTCGAAAATGGAGATGCCGCTTAGGTCGGAGTTGGCGAAGAGGATGCGGTCGTTCGGGTGCCTCAAACGGCGGCGCTCCTCGGAGAAAATCGAGCCAACGGCGGGGCGGATCATGGCGTGGCCCATGCGCATGACGTCAATGCGCGAGAGGCACTGGCGAATGTCGGAGTGGACGCGTTCGAGATCGTGAAGAATGGCTTCCTTCCAGTAGGCCCAATCCTTTTCGAGGAGAAGCTGGCGGTTCTGCGCAGGAGCGCCCTCCGCGAGGGCCCAGTAAAAGGTCCAGACGGTGCGGTCTACGTGTGTGCGCAGGCTCTGGTGCATCGCGTCGACGTAGCCGAGTGTGGAGGAATCTAGGAAGACGGTGTCCCAGGAGGGTTCGGCGCCGCGCGAGTCCGGATAGCGATCGAGCGTGAGGTTCGCGGTGAGCCAGGGGGAATAGACGAAATCATGAAGCCGGGGGAAATTTTCGAGGAGATAGGGGGCGAGGAACGTGGGCGCGGCGAAGATGACGAATTCGGACTGAAATTCGGTATCGCCCACAAAGACGCTCGCCCCTCGGCGAGTCTGCGTGATGCGGTGGACCATCTGGCCGGTGCGAATGTTTGCGCCGAGACGCTCGAGGAGGCGGCGAGTAATCCAGCCATTGCCTTCGGGCCAGGTGAGCGGGCCTTTTTCCTCGGGCTCGCGGGAAGAAAAATAATGGATGCCAGCCCAGGCGGAAGTGTCGCTCGCGAGCGCGCCGTAATCGTCGCGGCAAGCGTAGTTCATATACCAATGGAGAAGGCGGGAGTCGAAGCCCTGCTGACGAAGCCAGTCTGAAAAGGAAATGTGATCGAGATGCTTAGATTTTGAAGAGAGGCCGAGTTCGAGTGGAACAGTGAAGGCTCCACTTTTGCGAAAGTCCGCGAAGACATTCTCGAGGCGTTGAAACTGCTCGCGGTCTTTCGAAGTGAGACCAACAGCGGGCTCGATGCCTTCCTGCCAGCGGCCGTAGAGGAAGAGGCGCTCCTGCGGAGAAAAAGCGAGATAGCGCTCTTCCCATTGGCCATTTTTCAATACGCCGAGATCTTCGAAGAGTTCGCGAACGCACACGGCTTTCGGCCCGGGGACCGGCACGTAATGCGCAGCCCAGGGATACGCGGTGAATTCGTTCTCGCCCCAGCGGGCGTTGCCGCCGGCTTGTTGATTCATTTCAAGAAGGACAAAATCAGTGAAACCGCGTTTGCGGAAACGCCAGGCGGCACTGAGGCCAGCGATTCCCCCGCCGACAATGACGACGGGGACTTTTTCGATGCGCTTTGCACCGGGGAATGCGGCGCGGTCGCGCAAGAGATGGCCCATCTGGAACGAATCGTTGACAAACGAGCCTTCAATCTTTTTTTCACTTTTCAGGGAAAGGCCGACGAGCGCCGCACTGCCAAGACCGAGAAACTTGCGGCGGCCCAGCTTCAATGACTGATGTCCTTCCAGTCGTTCTCGTAGGTGCGAACGAGGATCTGGCTATTGAGCTGGTTAGCGGGCATGGAGAGCGGCGCCATGTCCGGCGGAAACTGAAAGAGTGCTGGGAGGTCGTCTACGCTGACGAAACGCAATCCCGTGGGAAGCGATTTGGGCGGCAGGTATTCGTGAGTGCCGGCCAGGACGAAGCCCCATTCGCCGAAGGAGGGAACGTAAACGTGATAAGGAAAAGTTTGCAGGCCGGATTGTTTCAATGTTTGCGCAATGCACCAGAAGGAATCGCGGGCAAACATGGGCGACGTGCTTTGCACCACCATAAAGCCCTGCGCGCTAAGGTGGCGCGCGACGGCGCGGTAGAACGCCGTGGTGTAAAGCTTGCCGAGCGAATAATTCGTGGGGTCGGGA
>DASQYT010000332.1:0-3718 GCA_035639075.1 Candidatus Elarobacter sp. | reverse complement strand
TATCGTCCTGACGAATCCGGACATGCTCCACACCGGCATTCTTCCGCACCATACAAAATGGATGCGTCTGTTTGAGAACTTGCGCTACATCGTGCTCGATGAGTTGCACACTTACCGGGGCGTGTTCGGGAGCCATCTCGCGAATGTCCTCAGGCGGCTGAGGCGTATTGCAAAGTTCTATGGTTCTGATCCGCAATTCATTTGTTGTTCAGCCACAATAGCGAATCCCGGCGAGCTAGCTTCTCAGCTGATCGAAAAAGAAGTCGAAGTTGTCGAAGAGAACGGAGCTCCCACAGGCGAGAAGCTTTTCGTGTTCTACAACCCGCCGATGGTAAACCGAAACCTCGGAATTCGGCGCAGCTATATCAATGAAGCAACACGAGTCGCGAAAGAGATCCTTGCCAGGAAGCTGCAGACGATTGTCTTCGCCAATTCCAGGCTGCACACGGAAGTCTTGCTCACCTATTTGCAGCAGGCGAATCCTCCGAAGCTAGGCCAACCAGAACCGATTCGCGGCTATCGTGGAGGGTATCTGCCCGGAGAACGACGCGAGATTGAACGCGGTCTGCGCGACGGCCGCATCTTGGGAGTGGTCGCCACCAACGCACTCGAACTTGGTATCGACGTTGGTTCGCTCGATGCGTGCGTGATGGCTGGTTATCCGGGATCGATTGCGTCCACTTGGCAGCGGGCGGGCCGCGCAGGACGACGTATGGGAAGTTCGTGTGCCGTGTTCGTTGCGTCTTCGGCTCCGCTGGACCAATTCATCGTAAAGCATCCTGACTATTTCTTTGGAAGCTCACCCGAACACGCTCACGTCCAGCCCGACAATCTTGAGATTCTTGTCAACCATTTGAAGTGTGCTGCATTCGAGTTGCCCATCTCTCCTGACGAGGGTTTTGGCAAGGTGGATCTTCCAGGACTTTGTGAACAACTCGGGGAAGCAGGATTCCTGCATCAGAGCGGCGGAGACTGGCACTGGATCGACGAAGCTTATCCGGCGGACACGATCAGCTTACGTTCGGTCACGTCGGACAACTTCGTAATTATCGATACGACGGGCGAAGACAAAGGCAAGCCGGAGGTGATCGGCGAGGTCGATTTCTCTTCTGCGCTCACCACCGTTCATCCGAAAGCAATCTACATCCACCAAGGTCAGCAATACCATGTCGAGCACTTAGATTTCGACAAGCGAAAAGCCTACGTTAAGCCAGTTGATGTGGATTACTTCACTGATGCGATTCGCTATACGCAAGTTCGCGTACTCGAAGTCGCTGAAGAAGAGACCATTGCTGGGCCAGCAGCCCGTGCGCATGGCGACGTGCTCGTCAGATCGCAAGTCGTAGGTTTCAAGAAGATCAAATTCTTTACGAACGAGAATGTCGGCTCCGGAAAACTCGAACTGCCGGAGAACGAAATGCACACGACGTCGTTCTGGCTAACGCTCGGACACAGCCTGCTTGCAGGTTTACCGTTCAATCTCTCTGAACGTCAGAGCGGCATTTTTGGTTTGCTTTACGCGCTTGGGTCAATGGCGACGCTCCTAATGATGTGTGATCGCCGCGACCTTGGCACCGCTGTCGGTGAACGCCCGCCCAGTGCGGCAACCGAGATCGACTGGGAAGATTTCGCAGTTCCGGCAAACACATCCGAAGCTAAAGAATTCTTCGAGCCGAATCTTTATATCTACGACGCTTACCCAGGCGGGATCGGATTCAGCGAGCCGCTCCACCGGGCTTGTGACGCATTGTTGCATCGTACCGTCGAACTGATCAGCGCGTGTCCTTGTGAGAACGGGTGCCCGTCCTGCGTTGGGCCCACTGCTGATCGCAGCGACAGTACCAAGAAGGTCTCCCTTGAGATTCTCGGGCGGTTGTGTGGAAACACTCAGTTCGTTGCGACTAGGACGGCAGAATGCCTATGAGCATCCGTTACGTCAGCCTGAAGGCGCTACACCGGTCTCATTCGCCACGCTCAGAAACGCCCGACAGCCTGTGGCATGGCCGTTTGCTAAAGGACGAAGGCGGATTGCTGTCCCACGCGAGACTAACCCGGACGGACCGGGGGGACCAGGAGCGCCTGGCCCAGATTCTGGGAGGCACGGCGAAAACCAATCAGCACGGCGATTACCTATCAGTTCACTGTTGGTGCGCTCAGCCGGCTAGATACTTGCCCGATGCACGCGCACTGCAACTACTGGTACCAGAGGCGCCGGACGAGATCGCCGATCCCGACCAATGGCTTTTTCTCGATACCGAGACAACGGGCCTTGCCGGTGGTAGCGGCACGCATGCCTTTCTCGTTGGCGTTGCGTGGTGGGAAGGCGGCGGGCTTGAGATCGAGCAGTTCTTCATGCGCGAGTACAGCGAGGAACGCTCGTTACTGTTCGCCTTACGAGAGCGGATCGCAGAACACCCCGTGCTTATCACGTTCAACGGGAAGTCATTTGATTGGCCGCTGCTCGAAACCCGCTATCGCATGAGCCGCAAGGTCTCTGTCCCGACTCCACGCGCACACCTCGATTTTCTCCACCCGGCGCGAAACCTTTGGCGGCTGAGGCTTGGGTCGGTACGGCTATCCGAGCTTGAACGGCACGTCTTGGGCTGGGATCGAGGGGCCGACCTGCTCTCAGGGTTGATCCCGCAAATCTATTTCGATTACTTGCGCGGAGGACCACCCGAACGGCTAGTTCCGGTACTCAACCACAACCAAATGGACCTACGTGGCTTGGCAGCGCTTTCTAGTCGGATTCTTTCACTGCTCAGCGACGCTGAGAACTTAGGGCAAGACGGACTGGAACTGTTCGGCGTGTCACGCATCTGCGAAAAGCGGAGGGAGCACACCAGAGCCCGGAAACTTTACGAGAAATCGATTGCTTCCGTATTGCCAGCCGAAACAGATCGGGCGGCACGCCGCTCACTGGCACTACTAGCTAAGCGGGAAGGTGATTTCGAGTTGGCATGTGAGCTCTGGAAAGATGCACTCGGAAATTCACGGCATGGCTATGAGGCATACGAACAGCTAGCGATTTATTACGAACGCAACGCCCGCGATCCAGAGCAAGCTCGACAAGTTGTGCGGCAGGCACTCGATGAACTTCGGCGCGCAATTCAAGTGGGCAACATCGCACCAGGCCCATATCGTGAGATCAAGGCGAGGTTTGATCGTCGGATGGAGCGGCTTGAACGAAAGAGCAAAAGGCCGCTTTTAGATGCTCTGGCTGCACAGAGTCAGGCTTAATGGTGAATGAGATGGAGGAAGGACGAAAACGGGTATTAGGAATCATGGCCAGCATTCTGGTCGCCCGTCATCTAAAGACGACAGAGGATCTGCACGATAGCCGGCCGAGTCCGCGAACCGAATCACTCGTCGGATCAGCCGTACAGTGGGCCGAACGGATCATGAGAAGGATTGACGGCACGTTCGCAAATTCAGCGGATGACAAAAGATGGCCGCGAGCTTAGAAGAGACCCTAATTTCAGTTTGGCAACAGGCATTGGTCGAAAATGCCAGGAGCGTGAAGCTGGAGAACTGCAGTTTTCCGGTGCGACGAACCAGCCGTTCAAAATTGCACGAAGTGGATTTTCAATTTGAAGGTCACGAATTGCGTGGCCTCGAACAGAATCCTGAAACCGCTTCTCGCTGGGCGCAATTGGCACGTGAAGGAAAGAAGGTTATGCAATTTCTACAGCAGCGCCGCTACATCGCAGTTGTGGTC
>DASQYT010000331.1:0-9713 GCA_035639075.1 Candidatus Elarobacter sp. | reverse complement strand
GACTTGGGTGGTGACCGGAAGATTTTCGAAGTTGGCCAGAGAGCGCCGCCCCTTACGCCGCTTCACTCGCCGCAATTCGTATTCCGGCTCGCTCGCAGCGGGGACATCTTCCGGATGAATCGGCCGCTGCTCGAGCTCCTGGCCGAAATCCAGCAGCACCTGTGCCAACTCGCTGGTCGAATTCAGCCGGTCTGCCCGCGGTCCGTAGTACCACTTCTTGTATCGTGCCAACTCGAGTTGCAAACGCAGATTCTGAATGTGCAGATCGTCAGCACGTTGCTTCTCGCGGTCACGCTCGGTAAGCAGAGAACGCAGCATCGCTTTCAGCGATGCGCTGTCCTCAAGCAAGTTGGGCAAGTCCTTCTCTGCGGTGTGCATACTTCCTTAGACGCATTACCACACAATTAGTTGCCTTCCATCATAATTTCTGTGTTGATTTTTTCTCCGCTAGATTTTTCTTCGCCACTTCGCACCGGGCGTTCATACCGAGGCACGCGCTTTAGCTTCGACACATCAATCCCGTCCAGGATCATGGCTAACTCGCTCGCTCGCAATTCCACTGTGTGCGCTCCCTCTCGCGGCCGTGGCAGCTTGAATTTACCTTCCTCCAAACGCTTGTAACTCAATTCAGAATGCAGATGCTTCGATCCCAGCAACGCGCCTTGTGCGGATCACGCATCCGTTCCATCCGCTCAGCGGGCGGCAACTACCTTGCGTGGGCGAGCGGTACAACCGCTATGGGATGACCCTGCTGCTGCAGATCGATGATGAATCCATTTGCTCCGTTCCGCCGCAATGGACTGACGTCGTCGCTGTTGATCCTGAGATCGCCATGGGTGGACGCCGTGCGCTATTCCGCGTGGTGGACTTGTTGGAACTCGCGGGCCTGGTAGACCGGCTCAGCAAACGGATTTGCGGGAGAGCTAAAGATGCCGTGTAAGGGAAATTGCGCCGCATATGTAAAGAGAAATACGCCGCAAGGCATGCCAACGCAGGAGCTCCATGTGAATAATTGTGCTATTATTGGCACAAGAAACGGCAATATACCCCTTGACATGTACTCCTATTGCGGCATAATTGTAATTACGATCGGTATGCCGATCCTCGGAGACCGCGGTGCCCGCGAAAAGCGACAGCAAGCATCCGAAGGTCCGTGCCCTCCTCGAAGCGGGCACGCTGAACCCAGTACCCGAGAAGGTCCACGATCCGAAATTCCAAGACAGCGAATTCTTCGACCCCCGCGACATCGTGCAGGTCAAGTACGAGATGCTGCGCTGCGTTTCGGTCGAGAATGCGTCGGTGGCCAACGCAACGGAAGAATACGGCGTGTCGAGGCCGACGTACTATCAGACCAAGGTAAGTTTCGACGAAGCGGGGATCGCTGGGCTCGTACCGAAGAAGCGGGGGCCACGCGGCCCGCACAAGCTCCAGGGCCCAGTACTGGAGTTTATTCAAAAACACCTCGTCGCTGGCAAGCCCATTCGAGCGCGCGAGCTGGCGAAGTTGGTTCGGCAGGAATTCGGCTTGAACGTACACCCGAGGACGATCGAGCGAGCGGTCGCCGTAAAAAAAACTCTGGAATGAAATCGAACGCCGCACACGGTTCGGAAACGTCACCGAGCGTTGTGGTCCAATACGAGACTTTACGCGGAGCCGTGCTCGGCGGGGTGCTGCCGCCCGAAGCTCGCCATGGGCTCATGCTCTTTCTCCGTCGGGGAATGTGGGGGTGGACACGGGCCGTCGCGATAGGTAGCGCGGAGGTCTTACAGCAGCGGAGTGGCTCTCGGTCGTTAAGCTGGACGGCCTCGGACGAACACATAGCCGTGGTTCATGTCTTCGCGGCAATGGCGATGAACGTCAGCAATCGAGGAATAACAACATGAGCGATTCTTTGAAGGTCCAGCCTCACCATCTCGAGCGAGGTGCATACCTGTATATTCGGCAGTCATCCATGCGCCAGGTTCTCGAGAACGTCGAAAGTACGAAACGTCAGTACGCACTTCGCAGCCGGGCCATCTCTCTCGGCTGGCACGAGGATCAGATCATCGTCATCGACAGCGATCAGGGCGAGTCGGGCGCATCGGCTTCTTGGCGCGAGGGCTTTCAACGTCTGGTCACGGATGTGGGCATGGGCCACGCCGGCATTGTCATGGGGCTCGAAGTTTCGCGCCTGGCGAGGAACAGCGCTGATTGGCACCGCCTGCTGGAGATCTGCGCGCTGGCCGACACCCTGATCCTCGACGAGGATGGGATCTACGAACCGACAAACTTCAACGACCGTCTGCTGCTCGGTCTCAAAGGAACAATGAGCGAAGCCGAGCTTCACGTCCTCAAAGCCAGACTGCGCGGCGGAATCCTCAATAAGGTGCGACGCGGCGAGTATCGTTGTCCGCTGCCCACGGGCTTTGCCTACGATGAGGCTGGCAACGTGGTGCTCGACCCTGACGCGCAGATCCGACAAACGATCGCCTACTTCTTCGAGACGTTCTTGCGTGTCGGCTCGGCGTGCCAGACGGTGAAGGTGTTTCGGAAGGAAGGCCTTTGTTTCCCATCTCGACGTCTCGGCGGCACCACAGTGTTCCAACCGCTGACTGCGTCGAGCGCTATGCGCGTGCTGAACAACCCGCGTTACGCGGGCGTCTACGTATACGGACGTCGACGGTATCGACGAGCTGCCGATGGCTCAAAGAAGGTCCACCGAAAGCGTGAGTACAGTGAGTGGCTCGCCTGCATTCCGAATGCTCATCCCGGCTACATTAGCTGGGAGCAACATCAGCAGAACCTCAAACTACTCGCGACCAACGGTCGAGGCTACGAACTAGCGCGAGTGTCGCCGCCGCGCGAAGGCGTAGCCCTGCTGCAGGGACGCGCGGTGTGCGGCCGATGCGGCAGACATTTCCGCGTCCGTTATGTCTCGCGGCGAGGGAAGCGAGAAGCCTGGTATGTCTGTGACCGTGCAAATGCTACGCTCGGTTGGCCGAACTGCCAATCCATCGCGGGGCAGGCTGTTGACGAAGCCATCGGGACGCTCGTCGCCGAGAGGATGACGCCTGCCGCCGTGGAGCTGGCGCTCGAGATCCGACGAGAGATCGAGGCTCGGCACGAAGAGGCGGATCAACTACGGTGTCGTGCCATCGAGCGTGCGCAGATCGAAGCCGATCTCGCGCAGCGCCGCTTCATGCTGGTAGATCCGAGCAATCGTCTCGTTGCCGACACGCTCGAGGCCGAGTGGAACGACAAGCTGCGCGCGCTGGCCCAGGTGCGAGAGGAACGAGAACGCGGGCGACAGCAGGACCAACTCGTCGTAGATGATACGATCCGCCAGCGGCTGGTTGTGATGACGACGGACTTCAACAAGCTCTGGAATGATCCATGCACGGCGAACCGTGAGCGGAAACGACTGCTCGCCTACATCATCGAGGATGCCACGCTGATCAAACTGCCAATGGAGGGAATCACGAACATCCATGTGCGTTTCAAGGGCGGCAAAACCGAAACGTTGACGACGCTGAACCCAAAGTCATCGGCGCAGCAGATCAAGACGCCGACGACCATCGTCGAACTCGTGAACAAACTCCAGGACGATCACATCTACTCCGAAATCGCCGACATTCTCAATCAGCAGGGACTTCGTCCCGGCGGATCGGCCCGACCGGGGCGCAGCAGCACTCGTTTCACTACCCGGCGCGTCGTCTATCTCGTCCATAGATACGCACTTCGCTCTCGCTACGACCGACTTCGCGACCGCGGCATGCTGACGGCAGCGGAAGCGGCTGCTTGCCTCCACATCCATGAAGCGACTGTTATCCGCTGGGCGGAATACGGTCTCATCACGAGACACGCCTACAATGCACACGCGTACCTTTACGAGGTGCCAGATTCGAATCTGCCCGCCAAGCATTCCAGCCGCTGGCACCCGCTCGTTGAGCGGGCAGCGGCTCTCAAAACAACTAAGGAATCAAAACCATCGGATCTAATCGAAGGAGGTGCAGTGTGAAGACAGTTAGTTGTACCACAATACGAATCCGTCCCGGTCCCAGTACAGAATCTTCAACCGCTCACTACGCCGCGAATGGAACACGAACCAATGCCCACTCAGCGGGTCCTCACCAATCACCGCTCGCACCCGCTCCGCCAGCCGGTCGAACCCGCAGCGCATGTCCATGACCTCACTCGCCAGCCAGATCCGCGTTTCCTGCGCGCGGTCCATCGCCTGCAAACTCGGCAGCCCGATCACGACGCCGTCTCCACCACCGCCAGTAACGCCCGCACATGCTCGGCATCGCACCCGCGCCCCACCAGCAGGCTCCGGCCATTCTGCAACCGGATTTCAACGCGCGAGTCCCCGGCCGCCTTCGGCGCAGACTCAGTCAGCTGTACTTCTAGGAATTTTACCGCGGTGTCTTTGCGCAACCGTTTCTTCCACGCAAAGAAATATGGTCTACACAGGCCGTGCTCACGACAGAACGCAGTAACCGTTTGCCCGCTACGGGCATGTTCTGAAATCAGCCTTCGCCACTTCGTCCGCGCTTTCTTTCCGCGTTTGGTCATGTCGCAACCTTGCACTGCGACACGATCTTTTACAAGATGGGGTTCGCACAACGCTCACCTTCTTTGAGCGATTGTTGGCTGCAGTGAGCTCTCTTCCCGGAGTCCAATCGGTTGGAATTACAAATCGGCTTCCCTTGAGAGGGGACAATAGTACTCGGACCTTCAATTTCGGTGAAGTGCCACTAACAACAGACAAACAGCAGGTGATCGAAATTCGGACCATTTCGCCAGGCCTTCCGCGTGCCATGGGAGTCAATCTTGTGAACGGGAGAATGATCGAAGATGGTGATACGGCAGGAGCAGCCGCCGTAGCAGTCGTCAATGAAGCTTTTGTAACGCGCTATTCCGCTGATCAGCAGGTTCTGGGCCGAACTATCTTCGTCCAAGACGGTACTGCGTCACGACCTCGACGTATCATCGGCACGCTCAGAAATGTAAAGCACGTCTCTCTTTCTGTTGACGCACTCCCTGAGGTCTATGTTCCGTATAAAGAGCGCCCATATCCTAATATATCTATGGTAATACGCTGCGCGTTTAGTAATCTTGACATCATCACTGGTGTTCGCAGAACGCTTTCCCAAATTAACCCTCAGGTTCCCCTTGCGAATGTGCGCCCTTTGGCCGACCTGGTAGTGACTTCTACGAGCTCAGAACGTTTTCGCGCTTTTCTTCTCAGCGCCTTTTCTCTCTGCGCTCTGATAATGTCGACTGTAGGGATTTACGGTACCACCTCCTATGTCATGAGCGGCCGGAGGAGCGAGATCGGCATTCGAATGGCTCTGGGAGCTGAACGTAAAGCAATAGTATTTTGGGTTCTGTCTTGGGGCGCACGACGCATCTTTCTTGCAGTGTTCGCGGGCCTGGTACTCGCGACAATCGGCGAGCGAATTGCGCGCACTCTTCTGTTTGGTACGAGTTTCAGAGACTGGGCAGTCTATGCGGAAGCTACTTTTATTTTGATTGTAATTGCCTGCGTGGCCTGCATCGTGCCTGCAATTCGCGCTTCGAAGATCGATCCAGCAGCGACATTGAGGACTTACTATAAGTGACTCGCCTGTGATTGTTCGTCCTACGCATGATGAGATGGAGCACCGATGAAAATGCAGCCCCTTGAAGCTTTTTGCTATCAGATTGAATAGAAAAAATAAGTTGGTGGAGCCGATGAGGTGCGAATCCGCCGATTGTATGGAAATAAAAGGAGTTGTGCGGCGCACCGCGGCCTTCTAAGTAGCTGAAAGGAAAGAGAGGGAATTCTTAGTGCCCCCTAATTGCCCCTAAGAAATATCCAGGAGATTAGAACTGCAGCCGCAGACCCATACGGAATGCACGTGCGCCCGCGCGGTCGCCAACCGATCCGTTCGTAACGCCACCGTCGCTGGTGATCACTCCGGCACTCGAATCGGTGATATTTGTGGACGGGTTCTGCCAGTTCGGATGATTCATGATGTTGTTGGCCGTCATCTCCCAACGAAGCTTCGCCCTTTCTCCGCACATGAAGTCCTTGTGGAGGCCGGCACTCCAAACGTTCACGCCTGGCCCTTTGATCACGCCTTTGCCGGAAGTACCGAATCGGCCTGCCGCGGGTGGAGTGAAAGAGTTCGGATCGAACCACAGGTCATGCGTATGCGGCCCGGTGTTGGGGTTCTTCAGTACGTCGGGGCGGATGGTGACTTCCGCCGGGTCACTGGTCGTATAAGCGATCCCTACCGGGTCCGGACCGGTCCAGAACGGGGTCAGAAACATTCCGGTCTGGGCGGTGTAGATGCCGCTAATCTCCCATCCGCCGATCAGCAAGTTCCCCAGACGGGCGACATTCGGCGCAAAATGCCGACCCTTGCCAAATGGGAGCTGGTAGATGAAGTTCGTAGTGAAGCGGTGCGTCGGAATCTCCTGGGCGGGACCGACCTCGCGCTTGCGGTCGAACGGGTTCTCCGAAATGAACTGCCACGTGTCGAAATCCCAGTTGTAGTCCAGGTCGTAACGGTCGCGAGCCCAGGTCCACGAACTCTGAAAGTACAGGCCGCCGGACAAGTGGCGCAGAGCCTCCACGGTGAGCCCGTTATATTGGTGGCCTGCTCCGTTGGTCACGTACCAGACTTCAGGGAGGTTGTTGAATGGCCGCGGCTTGGAGATAAACGGCTGGTCGTTGGGCACCGGTGAGTTGTAGTTATACTGCCAGGCACCTTGGCGCATGGCGGTTCCGATGTAAGAGAGACGGAATCCCGTGTTCCACTGTTGGCGCTCGATGGTGAAGTTGTACTGGAAGCTATAGGGAGTCTTCAAATTCGGATTCTGAGCGGCTGGGATGCTGACTGTGCTGGGCCCGCCCGTTCCGGTTTCCGGGAAAACGCGGGGGAAGATCACTTGCGGGTTGTCGAGTGGATTGGTGTATGCCGGTTCGGACAGCACGTATGGCACATCTCCAAAACCCAGGCTGTAAACGAAGGGCACCACGTTATAGAACATTCCCCAACCGGCGCGAAACACCGTGTTGTTTCCCCAGGGACGATAAGCCAACCCGATGCGCGGTGCGATATTGTTCTTGTCCAGATGCACCAGAGTCTTGGGATCAAAGCCGACCGAACTGGCCTGCGCGATTCCAACGTAGTTTTTCGGGAAGATGGGGCTCACCTTCGACATTGCGTCATCAGGGATGACAATGTTTCCAGACTGCACATCGAAGAGAGACAGCAGATCATGGTTCTCCCTCCAGTTCAGGTGCAGTTCATATCGGACTCCGAGGTTGAGCGTGAGCCGCGGGCTGATCTTGAAATCGTCCAACGCGAAGAAGTCGTAGGCCCAGCGGTTCCGATCCAGCTCCACTGGCGGGAATGCCCGCGCCGCCGTAGTCGGGATACCGAGCAAGAAGTCCGCGTAGGGGTTGCCGGTAAATTTGTTCGAGAAGGAAACATTGCCGAAAAGACTCCTACTGGCGTTGAAATCGTCGTATTCGGACCGGAGCAGCTTGCCGCCGAACTTCAGGCTATGCCGTCCTTTGAACCAGCTCACTTGCTCCTGGAATTCCTCAGTGTGGGTCCGGTAACCTTTCTTCGTCCACGGAAACTGAGTGAGCCCGGTCATGCCATTGCTGAAGCGCAAATTGAGAATGCCGTTGATATCCGGCAGGTCTGGGGCCAATCCGACCAGACCGAGATCTTGCACTAATTGAAGTCCGTGCTGTGTTGACCCTCGGTTGAGGTCAAAGTTGATCGGGTTGTTATTCAGACCAAATCCCCAACGGACTTCGTTCAACAGATTCGGGCGGAACGAATGAGTATAGGAAGCAGTGGCGGCGCGGTCGTCACGCTGCTGCCAGCGCTGCCCGATAGTTGGCAGGTTGCCCTCCCAAACGCGGTTGTAGCCGCGAACCCAGGTGTACCTGCCGAAGATCTGGTCTTTATCCGAATACTTGTGGTCGATGCGGGTGGTCCAGTAAGTCGACGGATCCCAAGGCCGGATTTTGAGCTCCCGGTAATTTTGAGTGTGGAAGGTATTCGGATCTCCGAAATTAGGCATAGGGAAGAACTTGTCCTGGATCTTTTGCGAGACCGGATTAATGCGGTCGGCGGGAATGATGTTGCCGGGAAACGGCTGGCCATTACTTGGGTCGACAAGCGTGACCGGATTGCCATTGGAATCCGTCAGTCCTGAGAAGTTGCCGGTTCTCCACGGCCCCGGCGCCACAGTCGGGTTCAACCTGTCCTGCACCGAACTCCCCCGCGAAGTTTCGTACGAGAAAAAGAAGAACGTCTTGTTACGTCCGTTGTAGATCTTTGGAATCCAAACCGGTCCGCCGATCGCACCCCCTGGAAAGTGTTGGATGCCGGTCTGGCGCGCGCTGGAGAAAAAACTTCTCGCCCGAAACCCGGGCGTCGAGTAATAGTCGAACACGGACCCATGGAGCTGATTCGTTCCGGACTTGGAAACGACAGTGACCTGTCCGACCGCTCCGAATTCCGCGGAATTGTTGGACAGGTCGATCTTCACTTCCTGGAAAGACTCGATATAGTTGGCCAAAGGACCGGTCTGCGTGTTATCCACCCCGTCGGAGAAAGTGGTTCCGTCGATCGACCAATTGTTCTCATTGACGCGGCTGCCGGCGAACCGCGTCACGCTGCTACCGGCCTGCCCTTGCAAACCTGGTGAAAGATTGAGGACCGCCCACAAGCTTCGCGAATTGGTCGGAATGGTGTTGAGGACCAGCGAATCTTTCGTGTTGCTGATACGAGCCGTTTCAGTCTCGATCAGCGTGGCGCCACCGGAGACTACCACCACGGTCGCGACATTACCGACTTCCAGCTTGACATCCACGCGGCGGAGATCGCGTGCTACCAATCGTACGTTCTCCACTACGAAGCTCTTGAAACCTTTTGCTTCGGTCCGCACCGTATAGTTCCCTTCCTTGAGCTGGGCGATTGTGTAGTTACCTTCTTCATTAGAAGTGGCGCTGGTTTTGATATTGGTTTCTCCGTGCGTGGCCGTGATGGTCGCGCCCGGCACGATTGCGCCGGTGGCATCCGTGACCGTGCCGGTGATGCTGGCAAAGGTGGTCTGCGAATACGAGGTACGCACGAAACCCAACAGCAACACGGTGAAACAAAACAGAAACCTTGTTTGAGACATAAGGAAGACCTCCCGCTTGCCTACACGTTGGTTCGAAGACTTGCCTAAACTTAACTCACAGGCTTGCGGCGACACCAATTACGTGCCAGCGGCAACACCCGGAAACCTGCGAAGATTCACTTGTCCTGCGAGGATACGACGTTCTTTGGCCACTGAACAAACACATTCGGCCGCTCAATGTAGAAACCGGGATTTCCATTTTGACCTCCCGGCACAAAGAAATATACGCAAGCCTACCTCTCTTGGAGCCGTCAGAGCAATTCATTTCTCCCTTGGAAATCCATTGCCGCCGGTACACTTCGAAGAGGGAGATTCTGCCTTTTCCCAGGGCACCGAAACCCCGGCGCCGCAAACTCCCGCTCCGGGCCTTCTGGTCACACCCAGTGCCGCGACTCTACTCGTCGGCGAGCCTGCCGCTTTTTCCGCCGTCGATGACTCCGGCCGCCCGCTCATCGACGTCCACTGGTCTCTCGATCCTCCGCTCGCCGAGCTCCACGTGGAAAACGGAGAAATCACGCTTGGCCCCAAACAGCCCGGAC
>DASQYT010000330.1:0-10718 GCA_035639075.1 Candidatus Elarobacter sp. | reverse complement strand
CTATCGAACATCGCGACTTCCCCATTGACGAACTGCACTGGGACGCACGGATGACGGCGGACACTGTGGAAACCTGGAGCGGCCCTTTCCGGCACTTCGAGATTTCCGTAAATACCGTTTGGGAGAATCCAGAACAACCGGCGCCACACCATCAACCGGTGAACGCTGCATGGAAATTCCGCTATCGGTACGATCCCGGGATCCTGACGATCGAATCCGGTGAGTTTGAAACGCCATCTTCGCGTGGCGCCATCGACGGCGTTCTTGCACCGCGAAACACGATGATCAATATGCGGTTCGATACGGGATCTCTGGAGATCTACAGGGATTTCATCAACGGTTTGCGTGGAGCAAAGCCGGGCTCCACGGAGGCGGCGAAGGAAATTTCGGGGAGCGCGCGGTGGGACGGCAAAATCTTGGGGCCCTCAAGCAGCCCCACGTTTCAAGGTCACCTGCGTGGTGAGCGCGCGCGATACGACGGTTACTTTGTGGATTTCGTAGAAAGTGACCTGACGTATTCGCCTGCAGAGTTTACGCTGGAGCGCGGACACGCTCGAAGTGGCAACATGGAGACGGACATCGAGGGTTCGCTCTCCCTGACGAAATGGAGTTTTCTTCCAGCCAATGGCTGGACAGCTGAGGCGAATCTCGAAAAAGTTCCGGCCGAAAGCCTGGAACAAGTGCTGGGGATGACTCTGCCCGTGAGTGGTTCGTTGACGGGCCAATTTCATGGACGCGGCACGCGGGCGCAGCCTACTGTCACTGGCCTCTTCGATCTTGCGGACGGCAAGCTGTACGGGATTTCGTTCAATCGGCTTCGTGGACAACTGAACATGGCACCGGATGAAGTGCGCATCGCGGATGCGGAGCTTCGATTTTTCGCGCCAGGAAAAGAAAGTGGCCGCGGCGCGGGCATTATCACCGGATCATTTGGTTACCGATCCAAGGACGAGACGATTTCTGCTGACCTCGTGGGCGCAGCACTACCTCTGGAAAATTTTGAAAAACTGCAATCGGCACGCCTGCCGGTGGGAGGGCAGGTAACTTTCCGGTTGAAAGCCAGTGGGGCGTTGAGAACGCCTCTCGGCGAGGGAACATTTCGCGTCGTGGACCTCCGAGTTGGCCAAGTGATTGTCGGGAGTTTCAACGGCAATCTGACGTCAGACAGCCGCACAGCACATCTGGAACTAGGCTCCGCCATGACTACGGGAGAAATTTCCGGCGGCTACACACTCGGACTAGCTGAGCCATACGCCCTGAGCGGGAAGGTTTCGATCAAGAACATTGACCTGGACCCATTTCTGCTCGCCGCGTTGCACGTGAAGGAATTCAGCGGTCACGCCAACGCAGACGGGGATATTTCGGTAAATGGTTCTCTGAACCAACCTCAGAGCATCATAGTGGATGCAAATTTTTCGCGCTTGACAATGAATTATGCCAATGTGCGCCTGGAGAACACCGGGCCGGTTCACTTCCGTTCGACAAAAGACAGCCTGGAAATCAACCCGGTAACTCTACGGGGAACGGACACCAATCTGCAAATTGCTGGTTCGGTGCAGTTTGCCGGCCGACGCACCGTGGGATTGCGCCTCAATGGGGCTCTGGACTTGCGGCTGATCAGCGGGTATGTGCCCAATCTGGACGCACGAGGTCCGGCGCAAATCAACGCGTCGTTCGAAGGGACACTGGACCACCCACGCATCACCGGCCGCATACACATTGAAAATGCCTTCGCGCGCGCGGCGGATTTCCCCACGGGACTCAATGCGATTCAGGGCGACGTGGTATTCGATGCCACGCGCCTGTACTTCGAGAATATGAGCGCGGAATCTGGCGGAGGCACGCTGCACCTCACCGGCAGCGTGAATTACGCGGAGACTCCGCTTCGTTATGATGTGAGCGTGCGCACCGATCGCGTCCGTATCCGCTACCCGGAGGGCATGAGTTGGCTGGTGGGAGGATCGTTGAGGCTAACCGGAACGCCGGCAGCGGGATTACTCTCGGGACGGGTGACCATCGACCGCGTTACGCTCACGCAAGGCATTGAAGTCGCGGGCATGCTGGTGTCGGCAAAACAAGGCATCAGCGGCCCCACGACGAGTTCGCCGTACTTGCGCAATCTGCAATTCGACGTCGAAGCGTTATCGGCACCCGATGCGCGCATGGAATGGCCCGGCGCGCAATTGCAAGCAGATGCGAATCTCCGTGTGCGGGGAACTTGGGAGCATCCGATTCTTCTCGGACATATCCACATCCTGTCCGGGGATCTGTATTTTGCGGGCAACCGCTACCGTGTTTCGCGCGGCGATTTGAATTTCTCCAACCCGTTCCGGCTTGATCCGGTCTTGAATGTGGAAGCGACCACGACCATTCAGCAATATGAGATCACTTTGAATTTCAACGGCCCGGCCAGCAAGCTCACGCTGGCGTATCGCTCCGATCCGCCGCTTCCTGCGAACGATATCGTTACGCTGCTTGCGCTGGGGCAAACCAGTTCTGAGGCGACGACACGTAGTGGCGGAACGACTCAGAGCGGAACGGCGGGGGCTTCGGCGATTCTTTCCGAAGCGATTTCCAGCCAACTAGGCGGGCGCCTGGAACGCTTGTTTGGGATAACACGGTTTCGTGTTGATCCGGGACTCGCAGGAGTGGGCTCGACGGGCTCCCAGCAAAGCGCGGCGTCCCGCATTACCGTCGAGCAACAGATTACGCGCAACCTCACGATCACCTACGTTTCAAACGTGAGCTCGACGCAGCAGCAGGTCATTCAAGTGGAATACAACGTGGACCGGAACGTCTCCATTGTGGGGCTGCGGGATCAGAACGGAACTTTCGGCATCGACATAAAAATCAAAAAGCGCTTTCAATAGTCTGAAAGCGCTTGTCGAGTTGCAAATCGCGTTATTGAGGATCTTGCTGTTGCGTAGCTACCTGCTGCGATGATTGCCCTTGTCCGCGCTGTTGGCCACGGCGCTGCCAGCGGCCCTGGCCCTGACCATTCCCGAGCCGCGCCGTCTGCCCAATTTCTGGATTCTGCTGTTTTAATTCAGCAAGCGCATCCTTGGAGGCCTTTGTGCTCGCTGCACGGATCGCTACCTGACTTTCACGGCCGATCTTGGGCATCTCCGCGGCGACTTTCTGTCCCAGCGGCGAACCGTAAAACTGCAATAGCCCTTTGATTTCGTCGTCCGTAAAATGCTTGTCGTAAAGCACCACGAGTTGATTCGTTACCTGGTCCACGTCGAATTTCTTTTGGTAGGTGGCGGCGAAAGCGTTGACAAACTCTTGCCCCTTGTCGTTGTTAGGCACGGTGGCAAGAAGCTTTTCCCGAGATTGTTCGATGGCAGTGTTCGCGCCGTCCTGCACGATGTCTTTCGCGCCGACAAGCTCCATCAACGAACGAATATCCGCTTCTTTCACCGGGTCAATGGAGGGATTTGCCTGGGCAGAGGCCGCGTTGCCTTGCGCCGAGTTCGCGCCTGGCCTCGAGGCCTGCACAGAATTCTGAGACGCACCCTGAATCACCAGGAAAAATGTGCCGATGTAAATAAGGACCAATGCCAGGACCGCTTTCATGACTTCCTCCGGGGCTCCGCTGGGGGTTCGCGCCACGCCAACGATTTTAGAAAGCGGCCTGGAGCGGCGCGACTAGATCGCGGGACAGTTGTGCCGCGCCGTTTACTGGCCCGACGTTCAGGTCCGAGTACAGGTAGTGAATTTCTGTTACGATGCCCGCCATGCAAAAAATGGAAATGCAAACGGGCGCAGTCCTGGCAGCGCCTGATTCCGCTGGGATTGTTGAACGTGAAGCGGGACTTCACCAGGACCTCTCCCCTCGGCAGGTCGCCATGATTGGGCTGGGCAGCGCCATCGGAACGGGACTGTTTCTCGGGAGCGCCATATCCGTGAAGCTGGCTGGCCCGGCGGTGATATTGAGCTTTGTCGGTGGAGCGTGCATCGCGTTGACAATGATGTGGGCGCTGGCGGAGATGACGGCGGCGCATCCGGCGGCAGGATCGTTCGGACTCTACGCGGAGATGTACCTGCATCCGTGGGCGGGATTTGCGGTCCGTCTCACCTACTGGTTCTGCATGATGGTGGTGGTCGGCAGCGAAGTCGTGGCCGCGTCGATTTATTGCAAATTATGGTTTCCAGAAACTCCTTCGTGGGTTTGGATCGGATTGTTCTCGCTCGTGATCCTCTACGTTAATTCGGCGAGCATTGGAAACCTTGGAGCGTTCGAATACTGGCTTTCCATGATCAAAGTAGTGACCATCGTCGCCTTTCTGATTCTGGGGAGTGCGTTGCTGTTTGGCGTGGGATTTCCAAGAGTTGGCCTGGCAAATTACACGGCTCATGGAGGTTTCCTTCCGAACGGATGGAAGGGCGTGGGACTGGGCGTCATTCTGGGGCTTTTCAGTTTTTTCGGAATCGAAGTTGTCGGAAGCGCGGCAGGCGAAGCGGCTGACCCAAGAGTGGCGGTTCCCAAGGCCCTGCACAGGACTCTAGTCGTGCTGGTGTTGTTTTATGTGGTTGGGCTCGCACTGGTAGTCGGCATTGTCCCGTGGACGCAGATCGAACTCGTCAAAAGTCCTTTCGTCCACGTTTTTCAGAGAGTGGGTATTCCTGCTGCGAGCCACATCATGAATTTCGTGGTGCTGACGGCGGCGCTTTCCAGCGCCGTTGCCAATCTGTATTTCGCGGGGCGGCTGGCTTTTTCGCTCGCGCGTGGCGGCTATCTTCCCGCGGCGCTTGGGCGATTGAGCGGGAAGAACATGCCGGTAGTTGCGGTACTGGCTTCTGCGGGGGGAATGGCCGCGGCACTCGTTTTGTCAGAGTACTTTAAGGATTCACTTTTCGTTTTCATGATCGGCCTCAGCTCGTTTGGGGCACTGTTCGCCTGGCTGATGACGTTATTGACGCATCTGGCGTTCCGGCGCTTTCACAAAAGGCAAGCAATACCTTATCTTCGGCTGGGGCCGCCTGGGCCCTGGGCTTCGCTCATCGGGCTGGGTGGGGTCGTCGCAGTCTTGGTTTCAACCTGGTGGGTTCCGGGATTTCGCATCACGTTGCAGGCCGGCGCGCCCTGGCTGGCATTCATCACCGTGTGCTATTTTGTTTGGAGAAGAACCCGAACCCACAATCCATCTCAGAGAGGAGCGCCCGATGGATGAGTTATTGAAGTGGCGCGGGGAATTTCCCAGCCTGGACCGCACCACGTACATGATCAGCAATTCATTGGGCGCGATGCCTCGCGGCGTCTACGAGGGCTTGCGATCCTATGCGGATTCCTGGGGGGAACGCGGGGTGCGCGCATGGGAAGAGGGCTGGTGGGACATGGCGGTGCGCATTGGCGATAGGATCGCACCGCTAATCGGAGCGGGCCCTGGCGAAATTTCGCTGCACCAGAATGTGACGCTTACCCAGGCGGTAATTTCGTCTTGCTTTGATTTCCGCGGGCCGCGCAACAAAATCGTGATGGTCGAGCTGGAGTTTCCTTCGATTCAGTATTTCTATCACGAGCAGCAGCGGCTGGGCGCCCGCGTCGAGGTCATTCCGACTCCTGACCATATACGAATTGATTTGGATAAGCTGCTTGCAGCCATCGACGAAACGACGCTCCTCGTGCCAATTTCGCAAGTTCTTTTCCGCAGCTCTTACATTGTGGACGCGCGCGCGATTGTGGAACGCGCGCATCGCGTCGGCGCCCACGTGATTCTTGATGCATTTCAGGCAGCAGGAACCATCCCTCTTGATGTGCGTGGTCTTGGTGTTGATTTTGCTGTAGGCGGCGTGTTGAAGTGGCTCTGCGGAGGACCGGGCGTCGCTTACCTTTACGTCCGCGAAGATTTGCGCTCCAAGCTGCGCCCTGCGCTCACGGGATGGACGGCGCACCGCAATCCTTTTGCGTTTGAAACCGGTGCGATCGATCCGCGCAACGATTCTTTCCGTTATTTGAATGGCACTCCGCATATTCCCGCGCTCTATGCGTGCCAACCCGGACTGGAGATTCTCAACAAGATTGGCATTGTGGCAATCCGCGAAAAATCGGTGCGCATGACCGCGGGGCTCATCGAAGGCGCCCGATCTCGCGGCTGGCGCGTGAACACCCCGGAGAATCTCGTGGAGCGCGCGGGGACAGTTTCGGTCGAGTGCCCGCATGCTAATGAGGTATGCCGTGAACTCCTTGCGCGGGACATCCTCGTCGACTACCGTCCCAAAGCTGGCGTGCGCATCTCGCCGCATTTCTACAATCGCGAAGATGAATGTGATTTTACGCTCGCGCAAATCGAAGAGATCCTGAAAACAGGCGCATGGGAAAAACATGCTGCGGCGGTTACGCATGCTTGAAAAGAAAGAATACGCGGCACGGCGCGCGGAAATGATTGAAAAACAGTTGCGGCGGCGCGGCGTCATTGATCCCGTTGTGCTCGCGGCGATGGCGTCGGTGCCGCGGCACGAATTTGTTCCCGACGAAGTGCGTTCGCACGCGTATGATGACCTTCCTTTGCCCATCGGGGGCGGACAAACCATTTCGCAACCTTACATCGTCGCGGCCATGACCGCTGCGCTGCATTTGCAGCCAGCGGACCGCGTTCTGGAAATCGGCACAGGCTGTGGTTATCAAGCCGCGCTGCTTTCGCGTTTGGCCAGGGAAGTTTTCTCCATCGAGCGGCGGCCAGAGCTTGCTTCGAGCGCTGCGGCCAAGCTGACTCAGCTTGGCTACTCCAATGCGCACGTGCATTGCGGGGACGGAACACTTGGACTGCCGGAACTCGCGCCCTTCGACGCCATCCTCGTTGCCGCTGCCGCTCCCGCCGTTCCGAAACCGCTCCTCGCCCAGCTTGCCGAAGGGGGCCGGCTGATTCTTCCCGTGGGAGGCGCGGAACATCAGGAGTTGCAGCTCATCGAAAAGCGCGGTGATGCTTTCCCCACCAAGATGCTGGAGGGCTGCCGATTTGTGCCTCTTGTCGGCTACCATGGCTGGCAGGAATCTTCCTGACGATGAGCGCAGCAGTTCCCGAACTCTCCATCATCATTCCCTCTTACAACGAAGAATCGCGCTTACCAGCCACGCTGGAGCGGATTGCGGAATACCTTGCGGGCTCCGGGCTCAAAGCGGAAGTTCTAGTCGTGGATGACGGTTCGAAGGATGGTACGGCCGCAGTGGCGGAATATTTTTGCATCAAGATTCCCACACTGCGCGTGATTTCGAACGGTGTTAACCGGGGCAAGGGCTACAGCGTCCGGCATGGCATGCAGGAAGCGCGAGGCCGCATCGCTCTTTTCACGGACGCGGATCTTTCCGCACCGATCGAGGAAGCCGGGAAACTCATCGATGCACTGGAAACGTTTGACGTCGCTATCGGCTCCCGGGCGATGGACCGCAGTTTGATCAGCGTACACGAGTCTCCGTTCCGTGAATTCGCGGGAATCATTTTCAATAAGATTGTGCGAATTATCTTGTGGCTGCCGTTTGTCGATACCCAGTGCGGCTTCAAGGCGTTCCGCCGCGAACGCTGCGGCATCGTCTTCGAGCAGCAAAGGATCGAGCGATTCGGATTCGACCCGGAGTTACTGTACCTGGCGCGGCATCATGGGCTGCGAGCGGTGGAGATTCCCGTGCGCTGGGGGCATTCGCCGGCCACGAAAGTAAGCATGCTGCGCGACAGCATCCAGATGTTCATTGACGTATTCACGATCCGGTGGAATTCCCTGAGAGGGAGATATCCGCGGAAAGCGTGACCCACTTCAATAAACTTTGTAATACAAAGTACTTGACAAACCTTGCCGCCTGCGGTAATTTATCGGCTATGGCGAACCTTGGTTCACTTCGCTCTCCGCAACGCGAGCCCATCCCCATTGACGCTCGCGCCGCCGATCATCTTCGTTACATCCGCGAAACCATGGAGAGCGCCGCCGAATTTACCGCCGTGCCCGGCTGGGGCGGCGTGGCGATGGGCGTAACCGCACTGGTGGCCGCGTTTGTGGCTTCGCGGCAGACCACACCTCGCGCTTGGCTGGCCGTTTGGTTAATCGAAGTCTTCGTCGCCGTGGCCATTGCCGCGCCCGCTGCAGCGACCAAAGCACACCGTGCCAACTCCGCACTCTTCTCCGGGCCTGGCCGCAAATTTCTTCTTAGCTTTGCACCGCCGATTGTCGTGGGAGGCCTTTTGTCATTCGCACTGTATCAGGCCGGTATCCTTGCGGCCCTGCCGGGTGTTTGGCTTTTGTTGTATGGGACGGCTATCGTCACCGGCGGAGCATTTTCCGTTCGTGTTGTGCCGGTGATGGGGCTGTGCCTGATGGCACTCGGCGGTGCCGCACTTTTCGCTCCCGCAAAGTTGGGAGATGCATTCATGGCCGCGGGCTTTGGCGTCGTGCAGATTGGTTTTGGCTGGTGGATCGCCCGGCATTATGGAGGCTAGCAGGAAATCACATGGTTAAGTCGTCTGCAGCGCGTCAAGAGCGTTTACAGCGGTCTCGCGAGCGGGATCCTTCGCTAGAGGCTATCCGGAATCCGGCGCAGGAAGCCGTGCCTGCGGATCTGGACCGGCTGATCCATGAACGGATACGGCTGGGGATCGTCAGCGCGCTGGCGGTGAATCGCTCGCTGACCTTCAACGAACTGAAAGCTCTGCTGAAAACAACTGACGGCAACCTGAGCGTTCACGCCCGCAAACTAGAAGAAGCGGATTACATCGTGTGCACGAAGTCATTCGACGGCCGCTTGCCAAAAACGGAATACCGGTTGACGGCTGCCGGACGGCGGGCGCTGGAGCGTTACCTGAATCACATGGAAGCGCTGATTCGCGCGACGCGCGAAGGCTAAACGGCAAATTTTTTTGGCCGTATGCTTTGTAGTACAGAGTAGTTTGCATCGCTTGTCCCCGCGGCGGAGAAAGAACATGCTCATGCCTCATCAGACCGTTCGGCAAATTCCCATCGCGCAACCAACCATCAACCATGCTCCGCGGCTCCACGTAGCCATCATTTCGGACGGCAACGGCCGCTGGGCCACTTCAAAAGGGCTGCCCCGCTCCGCCGGACATCGCGCCGGCGCTGAAACGGCTCGCCGGATTATTGAAGCTGCTCCCCGCCTGGGAATTCAGACACTGACGCTTTTCGCGCTGTCCGCCGCGAATTGGAAGCGTCCCGATGTAGAGGTCCAAGGGATTCTCCGGCTGCTTCACGAATACCTTCTTACCGAAACGACTCACTGCATTGACGAAGGCGTGCGGCTGAGCATCATCGGCCGCCGAGATCGCTTGCCGGCCACGCTTCGCCAGGCCGTTGTTGATTCGGAAGCTGCCACCGCAAGAGGCAAGCGGTTACACCTCCGGCTTGCCGTGGATTATTCCGCTCGCGAAGCCATCTATCACGCCGCCTGCCGCTTCTATAAGGTCACCGAGCTTTCGCCGGAATCCTTCAGCAACGTGCTGGCAGAAGTCCTCCGCGGAGGCTCGACGGAAGTCGATTTGCTGATTCGTACCGGCGGCGAACAGCGGCTTTCCGATTTTCTCCTCTGGGAATGCGCCTTCGCGGAATTCGTGTTTCTGCAAAAACGCTGGCCGGACTTTACCGCTGAAGATCTGGAAGCGGCGGTAATGGAATTCAACAGGCGCGAACGCACCCGCGGAGCCTTGGGAGCCTTGCCGGACGCCATCGCCGGTTAGTCCTGCAGGATCTGTCCAAAGGAGTTACTAATATGAAAGATTTTTCTAGTTCTCCAAACAACGTTTCGGCTGTTGTGGGGGTTCTTCTGTTGATGGTACCGACTTATTTCATTACGATGTCCGCCCTGCGGTACGACGCTCCTGGCTTGCAATTCTTCAATAGCCCCATTCTCATCCTCGGGACTTTGGCAATCGCATTCGCGCTGAACGCACGATCTGTTCTTGCGCTGAAGCTCGAACGGGAGAAGCCGCCGGTACTGAGGATTGCTCTGTCGCTCCGGGTATGGAACCTCGTGGAAATCCTGATTGCACTGTTTCTCTTAGGTGCGTTGCTCACATACGCGTTCGTAGAGAATTTTGAGCCGCGCTAATCAGATATGCAATGGGAGGGGAACTACCGGATGCCATCGCGGCAGTTCACGTGGTTATGAACGGAAACTGCCTCCCGGCAAAACAGTTTCTTCAGGAGTCGAAGTTCAGTCTGTGCCGCTCGCTACTGGATTGAACGAAAAACCCCGAACCAAGGCCAACCTTCGCTGGCCGGGGCCCGGGGTTGGCGATTATCCATTATCCCTTCACGGGGATGGTTGCCGGCTTGGCGAGCTTGAACGTCAACTTGCTCTTGGCGGCGAGCAGGGTTACGTCCTTGTTCGCCTTGGATTTGTCGGCACTCTTGGCATTGCTCTTGGCCTGGCTCTTCGGTCCGGTGATTGAATTGGAGTCCAGCGGATAGGATTTCCCGTGGATTACCACCGAAGCGAGCGTCACCTTCAGTTCGTTCTTTCTGACCTTGACGATGCGACAGGTGACTTGGGTGCCCTTGGGAATCACCGTCTTTCCATCCACCTTGATCGGCTCGGTGAGACTAGCGGCAAAGGTGTCACCGACCTTGTTCTTGTCGGTGGCTAGCGTTTGCCTGGCCGCCGCGCTGATCGCCGTGCCTTTCGGCAGGGTGATCATCGTTGCCGGCTCCGGTGCTTTGGCTACTACGGCAGGTTTTGCTGCCGTAGGCTTTGCTGCCGCGGGTTTCCTGGGAGCGCT
>DASQYT010000329.1:0-12299 GCA_035639075.1 Candidatus Elarobacter sp. | reverse complement strand
GACCGCAAGCTGATTCGCGCCATGCGCCACGACCGTCCCTACGCGATTCCGCTTTACTTCTGGTACATTCCCGTGCTCACCAAGACCTACGACCGCGAAAAGTTAAGCGAGGATTTGGAAGTCGGCGTTCGCGGCCTCTATCGTGACAACGGTTATTTCAAGGTTTCCGTCGGCGAACCCGTTCTGGAGAACATTGACACCACGCATTCACGCCTCGGCGTTCCCCTCGTCACCGGAAAAGGCCACGGCAAGGCCGTCAACATCACCATCCCTATCGAAGAGGGTGAACGCTACCGCATGGGCACGCTGAAGATCGTCAGTGCCGATCCGGACAAAGCCCTGTCCCTCAAGGTCGATGCCCTCAAGGCCGCTTTCCCTCTTAAACAGGGCGACATCTTCTCCACCGAAAAAGTCCGCAAGGCCCTCGAGACCTACGGCAAAATTTACGGCGAATACGGATTCATCGACTTCACTCCCGAGCCGGACACCGAAATCGACGAAGAAAAGAAAATCATCAACCTCACCATGAAGTTTGACGAGCAGAAGCAGTATTTCGTCAGGCGCATTGACTTCAGCGGCAACACCACCACGCGTGACAAGGTCATTCGCCGCGAGCTGATGATCGATGAAGGCCAGCTCTTCAACAAGCGCCTTTGGGAGCTCAGTATCCTCCGCCTCAATCAGCTCGACTATTTCGACAAGATCGAGGCCGACAAGGCTGCGGAGATCAAGCGCAGTAAAGAAGGCACTGTTGATATCAACCTCAAGCTCAAGGAAAAGGGCAAGCAGTCCATCGGTTTGCAAGGGGGCGTCAGCGGCCTGGCCGGCAGCTTCATCGGCCTTACGTATCAGACCAACAACTTCCTGGGCCTTGGCGAGACTCTTACTTTTTCCGCGCAGTTCGGCGATCTTTCGCGCAGTTTCCTCTTCGGGTTTACCGAGCCTTATCTTTTTGACCGGCCCATCTCCTCAGGTTTCACGATTTTTTCCAGCCGCTACAAGTTTGACCAGGCCCGCCAGGCCGCGCTCCTGACTGGCCAGTCCGTCAGCATCAACCCGCAATTCATTCAGAATTACAATCAGGACAGCACCGGCTTCACGCTTTTCGCCAGCTATCCCGTCCGCAAGCTCTCCTTCACCCGCATTGGCCTGCAGTACGGATTGACGCGCACCAACATCACCGCGTTCAACGACGCCTCCAAGCTCTTGTTCACCCAGGTGCAGTTCCGCAGCATCGCCGGTCCCAGCGCGTTGAACGGAATCGTCTCCAGCACCATCACTCCCACCATCACCTACAACACCGTCAACAATCCCATCAATCCCACCGGCGGCAAGAGCTACTTTTATTCGCTTGGATTTTCCGGGCTCGGCGGCAACGTCAAGAGCATCACCAATGTTGTTGATTGGAAGTACTACCATCCGATCAACAAACACCGCAATGTTTTGGGACTCCATGCTTCTGGCGCGTTCATCACCGGGTACGGTGGCGGGGAACCGCCTCCCTATAGCCGCTTCTACATGGGCGGAGAGTCAGACATCCGTGGGTTTGACATTCGCTCCATTACACCGGTCACTTTTATTCCGGTCGCCACGTCGCAGCAGTTCACTTTCACTTGCGGAACTTGTCTCAATGGTTTCGGTCAGCCGACTCAGCGAACCGTCAGCGTTCCCGTGCTTGGCTATACCATCACTTTTCCGGGAGGCGACACTCAGGGCTACGGAAACGTCGAATACCGCATCCCCATCATCGGCAACACCTTCCAGACCGTGCTGTTTTTTGATGGCGGCACCAACGGCATTCTCCGCAAGGGCGCGTTGCGGCTTGACCCTACGGGGTTCAGCAATCTACAGACGAGCTTTCCTAACGCCGTTAGCTCCGGCGCGCTCGACGCCAACCGCCAGCTGGGCATCGCTCCGAATACTAATTTTCGCTTGCGCGGTTCTACGGGTATCGAATTTGTCGTACAGTTGCCGATCATTCAGGCGCCCTTCCGTGTCTACTATGCATACAACATCCACCGTTTGCACTCGCAGCTTTTGGCGCCCCCGGATTTCATCGAGTCCAGCGAGATTTGCGATCCAAGCCTGGGAGACAAGTGCACCACTCTGGGCCGTCTCCCCGCCACGCTGCCGCCGGACGTCTGGAGGTTCCAGGTCCGGCCGACGATCGACCAGCTTCTCAAAAATCCGGGGAGTCTTAATTATTTTGAGCCTCAGCGTACATTCCGGTTTACCGTCAGCCGGACCTTTTAGGGCATGAGGATGATCGCGAGTATTGGAAAAACTTGAGAATTCGGCAAGAAATCGCAAGAGGGAACATCGCAACGTGCGCGAATGTGGGGGAGTGGGTATGAAGTGGCATAAACGTACGAAAAACATCCTGGTGGCGGCAGCTTTAGCCGGCCTTTGGATTGGCGGATGTGGCAGTAGCGGCACGGCCAATCAGATCGTTGTTACCGTCACGGGCACGGCGTCCATCATGGTCCCGACACAAACGCAGACAGTTGCTTCCACCGTTACCGGCGCCACCGACGTGTCTTCCACCTTCGATTGCTCCTACACCACCACGCCGAATCCTACGACGGCCGAGCCGAGCCCCAAGCCGTCCGCTTCCGCGTCCTGCGATAGTGCTAAGACCGCCAGCGGCGATCCCGCCGTCGGCGCTCTCTCCAACATTCAGAACACCAGTACCACTGTCGCTTCCACGGCTACTTTCACCGCTCCGAAGGTTTTTCCGGATCAGACCAAGCTCCCCAATGTGATCGTCACCATCACGGCTACTTCCAACGCCGACAAGAAGAAGACCGGCAAATTCAACATCATCTTTGATTCCGGCATTCGCATTCACATCATCCCGGCAACCGCAACCCTCGCCACCAATGCAACGCAGTTATTTCTCGCCGAGGATTTGAACAACACGGTCATTGATCCCACCCAGCTCACTTGGGGAGTGACGTTCGAAGTAACCGCAAAGGTCGACAGTGCGGACTGCAGCACCGGGAGCAACACTTGCGGCTCCGTCGATGCCACCGGCCTCTACAAGGCTCCCACGGCCGTGCCTGCGGCGGCGCCATCTTCCACTACAACTCCTGTTAACGCCGCAGGCATCGTCACCGTCTTCGCTTTCTCCAAGGTCGACAACGCCCGCATCGCGCAGGCTGCCGTCACCCTTGTCAAGGCGGGCGACATTACCTTCAGCGGCATCTCTCCCTCTGTTGCGCCCCAGGGCGCTCTCCAGCAGGACATCTTTCTCGCGGCCGCCAACGCCGACTCGCAGATGGGCGTTAACCTCATCGATTCCTCCGGGAACGCCACTACCATTAATCCCCAAACGCAGATCAAGGTGGTTTTTGCTGCGGGCTCGACTTCTACCTCCATTGGTGCGCGTGTTCGCCTGAACTCGGAGAATTTGAAGACCGCCGGCCATTACACCGTGCAAGTGACCAGCAGCAATTCCTCCGTCAATGTGACCGGCGGACCGTTCCCGCTGGACATTGTCCCGGTGCGCCCCACCATCGTCGGTTCCTCCCCCGGCAGTTTTCAGGAAGCCACGCTGGGCCAGACGGGCGGCGTGCCGTTCATCATCGACGGCGGTTTCTTTGGTCCCCCGGATTCGCCTACCGTGGTCACGAATTTCAATGGACAGCCCTTACTTACTAATTCCTCGACGATTTCTGCTTCAACCGCGCGGCGAATCGCGGGCTTCTTGCCTGCTCCCAGCGGTACCGGCCACACTGCAGGTTTATACTCATTCGGCGTCCAGTACACCACGTCGCCTGGGCCGTTCACCGCTCCCACTCCGGCAACTGCCTTCACCAACGTCGCCGTCATCCCGGACTACGGAAATTCGAACAAACCCGGCACTCCTTCATTGCTCACGCTTCCCGCGTCTTCAACTCCCAGCGCGATTGCCTTGGACTCCGCCCTCGGTTACGCCGTTGTGACTCTCGCCGGTCTGAATACGCCCGGCAGCAACACCAATACGCAAAACAACGTGCAATTCCTCAATCTCGCCGGCGGTACTCCCATCTTGGCGACAGCAGTTCCTTCCGGGGGCAACGTTGCGACTGGCGTCGCCGTGGATGAGCACTTGCATGTTGCTGCGGTCGTGAACTATGCGAGTCGGTCCCTCTCGGTTCTCTCCATTCCAGCAGGCACGTTGCTGGCTACCGTGGATATGAGCTCCGTGATTCCGCAGCCTGTCCCTGCTAATCCATCGTTCGTGGAGCCGTTTCCCTACTCCGTGGGTGTTGATCCATTTACGGACCGTGCCCTGGTGGCCTTCGCTTCCACAAACGTAGGACTCGTCATCAATTTGGATCCCAATTTCACGGTCAATCCCGATCCCGCGGTCCCCCCGCAGTGCATACTTCCGGGACCGGCTTCAGCTCCAAACTATTGCCCCATCGGCTACGTCACGCTGAACAGCGGGCCAAATCCTCAGGTTGCTTTCGATGTTGGCGCGCGCCTGGCTTACGTCACTCCCGGTGGGGCGGGGCTTCTCTCGGCGGTGGACCTCTCCAATGCTTCCAAGGGTTCACTCGGCGTACCTATCTCCAGCGCCACCCGCGCTTCCAACGTTGTCACCATTACGACGTCCTCTTCTCACAACCTCAATCCCAGTAACCCCGGCACTGTGCTCGTCAGCGGGCTGCTGAAAGGAACCACCAACGGCACGAATTTTGATGGTTCTTTCTCCGTTGGCGCTGTCCTTGATGCCACCCACTTTCAGTATTTCCAGGCGGACAAAGATGACACCACCACCTGCTCCGGCTCCTGTCTTGCCAGTTCCGGAACTCCGTTCCTCACGTACACGATATCTGCGTCAATCACGGGCATTGCGTTCAATCCCGTCACGCGGCAGGCCGTTCTTGCCGACCCCAACGCTACGTCTAGCCAGATCACCTTTATCGATCCGCAGAGCCAGTCTGTTGCCTCGATGACGCTTTTTGCTGGTGCCACGGGCCAGGTGGGCACTGGTTCCCCGGAGCTTGGCGCCGATGAGGTTGCATTCCAGCCCTTCTCCAATACCGCGGTTTCTTTTAATCCAAAACTCAACCAGGTCTCTCTCCTTGATCCGGCTCTCTTGCAGCGCGCCGCCATCGTTAGCACTGGCCAAAACGGCCTGGCTACAGTCTGCGCGGCGAATTGCACTTCCACCACCCCGGCGAATGTGTCCATTCCCGGCGCCCTCGCCGTGGATTCTGTCGACAATCTGGCTCTGGTCCTTAATTCTGGTAGCGACAGCATTTCTTTCTTCCAACTCAGTAAGAACATCAAGGCCGTTCACATTGAAAGCGTTCAAACGCCCGCGATCGATGCTGGCAATTCGAATGTCACAACGCCCGCAAGCCTTAGTCCTGCCGTGAAAATCAGTCTGGGCACGGCGCCATCTGCCGTCAGCGGCGTCAAGATTCTTGGCACGGGTTTTGACTCCGGCTCCCAAGTCCTTCTGGACGGCGTTGCCTTTGCCTCCAGTGGATTGGGCAATTTTTCGCTCGTAAGCGGTCACGAAATTGACGTAACTGTTCCCGTGTCCGTGCTCAATGCGGGACCCCGCCACTACGCCCTCACCGTCACCAGCAGCTCAGGTGTCGCTTCGAACGTCATCGACTTTACCGTCCTCGAGGAAATTCCTTTGGCGCCCTGCAACGTGACCTCCACCTCGGCCGGCACGCCCGCCGCGCCGGGTGGCGTCGCCATCGACGAAATCAATAATCTTGCAGTGGTCACCAATACGGGCTCGGGCTGCAATCAGGTTTCTGTCTTCAGCCTGAATCCCGCCAACATTTTCAGCCAAACCCTCAAGACGATCGCCACGGGCGACACGCCTACTGGCGTCGCTGTTCTTCCCAGGCTCGCCTATACCGGCCAGGCTGCCGGAACCTCCGGGGTCGCTGTGGTTACCAACAGTGGTTCAAACTCCGCCTCTATTCTTGACCTCGTAAACGGCGTTCCCGTGGCGGACGCCTCCGGAAAGGCCATCACTGTGACTGTCGGCACTGGTCCCAGCGGCGTGGCCATTGACCAGGAGACTAACCTCGCGGTCGTCGCCAACACCAGTTCGAATACCGTTTCCACCATTGATCTCACGCCCCTGACCGCCAGTCCCATCGGGACTCTCACACCTGGCACTGTTGCCGTCGACCAAAATCCCATTGCTGTCGCCATTGACCCGGATCGCGGCACCAACGGCCGCGGCCTCGCCGTCGTGACCTGCCTCCAGGTTAGTGGGGCCTCCAGTCCGCAAGGCGCTTTGGACGGCGTGGACATCGGCGCGACCACCCCTGTTAGATCGGCAACTGCAACTGCCTCGTTCCTTTCTGCTACGCCGACGGGCATCGTCTTCGATCCAAGCGCGGCTACTGGCACTACGAACCCTGGCCTCTTTTATGCCGTCTCCACACAGGGCAACGTCATCACCGAATTCAATCCGGACAGCGGCCAGACTTCAACAATTAAAGTCGGCATTAATCCCAACGCCATTGCTTTCAATTTCCAGACCGGCACTATCCTTAGTGTGAATTCGTTAAGCAATACCATCTCGATTGTGGATTCCCAGACCTTTGCGACCAAGGCAACTCTCGGTATTGGTGCCACATCGAAATTTGCAGCAGCCATCCAGACCTTTACGAACCTGGCGGTCATTGCCGATCAGGCCAACAACCGGGTCATCCTGTTCCCGCTGCCGAAATAGATGGAAACCGGGAAAACACTTGATGCGCGAGCCGTCTCATCGTTCTGGGCTGTCGGGCAAAGGCGCTTTCTGATTGCGGGAAGCAAACGGCGTCGGCTATACTTTCAGGTTTACGACAGGCTCGTAAAGTCCGCAGGGTGTGGAATCAGTTTTAAGCCAAGCTGACTTGGCACGAGTTCGCACCGGTTTTTCCGTGGCGGACCACAACAAGGAGAGAAAAGTGAATTCTAGATTTATAGTTCGCAGAGCCGCCCTGGCCGCCGCGTGCATATTGAGCACCGGAGCTGCCTGGGCACAGTCGCCCGCCACCGCCGGTTCGTCCGCTTCGGGCAAAGTCGGCGTTATCAGCATTCGGCAGGCCATCGTTACCACCGCGGAGGGCAAGCTCGCTTCCGCGGAGTTGCAGTCGCAGTTCGCTTCACGCCAGAACGAAATCGAGGGTCTGAACAAGCAGATCAGTGATTTGCAGGGGCGTCTTCAGGCCGGCCAGAACAAGCTAAGCCAGGAAGAAGAAACCCGCCTCCGGCAGCAAGGGCAGCGGCTGACCCAGCGTCTCGATCGCATGAACACGGAATACCAGGAAGATGTGAACGCCGCGCAGGCCGACGTCATTGATCGCATCGGCCGCAAAATGGTCGACGTGCTGGACCGCTATTCCCGCGAAAACGGCTATGTCGTCGTTCTCGATTCCTCGGCGCAGAACACTCCGATTCTCTTTGCTTCCACGCAGATCGACGTCACGCAGGACATTGTGCGCCTCTACGATCAAGCCTATCCGGTCAAGGCCGGAACATCCGCACCAGCGAAGCCGGCTGCCCCAAAACCCGCTCCGACAACGTCTCAGCCGCCTGCTTCCAAGCCGTAACGAACGCAGTTTTTCGCCGCGGTTTGAACTTTTCCAAAACGCTTCCGGCCTCGTCGGGAGCGTTTTGTTTTTTCCACGCATCGCTGCGTGCTTTCCTCGCAGAACGCGCTTTACGCGCGCGTTCCGTTGCCAATTCGCTGCTAGCGAAATTCCCTCTGACCGTTCGGTCAGGTTCTTGAATGCAACGGCCCTGTACCATTTCTCCATTGCCTTCTTTCGCAGCTGCGTCTTACTGTTGTGGTGTATCGCTCCTCTCCCGGGAATATGCGATCAATACTCCGCACTCGCCACACCATACAAAGTTCCTCGCCGCTGGAGGGATCGGATTCTTTCCGCGCGCAGCAAGCGGATGCCGGTCTGCGGAAACTCGCGCGGCGCGAGTGGTGGCTGTGGTTCTCCGCACTCTTTGTCGCCACGCTCTCCGCTGTTGCTTTTGTTCTTACCTCATTCTCTTCTTTGTTCCGCCACCACGAACATTTTTACGAAATCCGCTCCGACCAGGCGCGCTGGGGAATCCTGTCCCTGCTGCTTCTTTTCAACGGCTGGATGCTCTACCGGCAATGGTTCTTCCGCCGTGAGCGGAGACACTTGAGCGGCAACGCCGGCAGCGCGGACGACGCGGCGGTGCCCGATAAAATTTCCACTTCTTCGTCGAGCGTCGATTCCGTCACCGGACTGCACACGCGAGTCTTCATCGAGCAGCAACTGGGCAAAGAAATTGCGCGCGCGCGGCGGCAAAATACCGCGCTAAGCCTGGCCACCGTCCACTTGGACGAATTTGCCGAGCTCGGCAAACGCTACGGCCAATCCGCCATGGACGAAGCGCTTAAAGAACTTGCGCGGCGTTTGAAGAAAGCGTGCCGCGGCTCCGACTTTGCGGCGCGGCTGGCCAGCGACGATTTCCTGCTGGTGTTGCCGGAATGCAACCTCGGCGAAGTCAAGACCGTCTTGAACCGGCTCGGCGTAATCGAAGTGGTCTGTTCCGGCCACCGGGTCAACCTGGCCTATACAACCGGCTTTGTGGACTATCAACCCGGCGATCTGCCCGCCGATTTGCTCAAGCGGGCGGCGCAGCTTTTACACCTTTACGAGGATGCCGCCAAGGAAAGTTTCTCCGCCACGCTGACGCCGCACTAAGCCTCCACTACCACGAAATTCAAAAACAGCGAGGCCCGCCGAGATCCACTGGGCTTCTCGACGGGCCAAAATATTTTCAGCAGGCGGCTGCTTGCCGCGCGCCCGGACAGCTTGCGGTCAAGCTTCCGAACAACTTCTAAGCTAGCTTGCCGCTTAGCTTTCTGCCTAGCTTTGCCGCTAGCTTCCGGCCAGCTTGCCGCTAGCTAGCTTCCCGCGGGGGACCGCAGCCAATTAATGGCTTTGCGCCACGGGGCGGGGCCGCTGCTCTTCATCATCGGAGTGTTCAACCACCCCACCAGGCCGTGCCCCGCGCTCAATATGGGGCTCAGGCTGGTTTCCACGGGCGCCGCCTGGTCAGCAGGAGCCGATTCCGATGGCGTAAGCCAGTACGAACCAGCCGTTGCGGCCGGCCGCTCGGCGGCGGCGCTCGGAACCTGCCGCTCGGGAACCGCACCGCCAACTGACAGCCTTATAAGCGCCCCAACCTGCTCCTGGGACGCCCTGATGGATCTCAGGATCTTTCGAGCGAACCAGATACCCGTGCTCAGGAAGACGATCTCCACAGAGAGGTTTCCTAGCTCGTACCAATTGCTTTGCATCCATGCGGTAATTTCGTTCATGGCCTCACCTTGGACTGGGACAGCAACAAGTTACAGCCGGGCTCCGTCGCTGGAAACTGGCAGGAGGTCCAGTAAATGGTCAGGCCGTTATCTGCCCCGGCGGCCCATCGAGCCCGTTGTGGCACATGCGTGTCTATGCAGTGTAGGTACTTATGAACACCATGGCGTCGCCGCGGCGGTTGCGCGAACGAATAATCCGCTAAGATGAACTTTGGAGATGGGGTGGGCTCCGCATCTTGTTTAAGCGGCTGATGATTCTGGGGATCGCGGGAGTCGTGTTCGTCCTGGGGGTCAACTACCTGCTCGTTTACACACTGAACCAGCAAGTGAATCGGCACCGCGACCCGCAGGATGAGAGTTATTGGAGCGCCTACACTGCAATCGTGCAGTTCGCGCAGCATCCTGACGGGGCTTCCAAACAGAAGGCCAAAGTGGCGTTGGACGAAGCTTCGCGAAAAGGCGTGAGCAAGACACGCGAGAAAATTCTCCAAACTTATTTTGAAGACCTTCAGCACTGCTACCAAGGCCAGCGCGATTCCTGCAAGCAAGCCAACACCGACATGAATGAAGCCATGAGAGTCCCCGCCACGCGCCAGTAGGCGATCACTCAACACGGCGTACCTCTCCGAGAAGCAACCCGCCGTGATCCGTGTTCCGTGACCCATGCCCCGCTCGTCTGCATGCAGCGGCGTTCTTTACCCCCCACATCCAGCCAGATTAGTTGTCCGCAGTCTCTGGACAGTGCTCATTCTACAGTATTTAGTGTTGGTAGCGTGCTTCGCCTAGGGCTCGGTAGGATGTGAGGTACGGAAGACCGGGAAAAGCAGGCCGTCGATTTCCCAAAAAACTTCTTGATTTCCTCCCTCTTGTGAGGTAAAGAAATAGGAAGAAAGCGTACCATGAAGAATATTGCGGTTCATTCAGATCCGATCGATGCTCACAGCCGACTCGCAGAGCTCGGCCTAACTGAAGATCTCTTACTACAACCGGTACTGCGCGGTCTAGCGGAAGCTAGAAGCCGCACAGATAATCATCCGCCGATGTATCGCGGACTTACCCCATGGGGTGAAGCAACCTGTGCGTTGCGGGAAAGTTTGTCGCCACTGGGATGGGTTCGCTCCGATGAAGAAAACTTGCCGTTCACTGTCAACAGGGACGGAACTTTAGCCATCATCGTTGCGACCGGGGACCACAACACTGGAAACAAGGCCATTAGTCCATGCACCAAATCCGCCAAAGGCCCGCAGACCATCAAGGCGGTTGAGGAGAATGAGCGACAGGCATCTCTATTTCCCATGAAGATAGAAATTGTTGATGTGGAAAAACTGCGCGAAGTCAGTGGTCGGGAAACTTGGATGTTGTTGTTCTACCGTGATCTAGAAACCCGGCAGGTGCAATGCGAGCTTTCTCGTCCGATCAATATAAATGAGGAAGGCCAAGTTGCTGATTGGGCTGAGAGGATCATTCTGGGCCCTAGTCCTTTTGATACTGACACGCTTAAGGTTCCCACGGATGCTCCGCAAACACCAAACATCGATGTTAACGTCAAGCTCCGGACCGCCTGAGCAACAGCGCACGTTTAATCCCGCTCGTCTGACGCTTGCTCGAAAGCGACGGGGTCGAACGAAAAGCCAACTATCCGAGCTCGTAGGAGTCGATGTTCGCTCGTTGTCTGCGTACGAGTCGGATGAATATCCTCCGTGGACAGACACACTTAGCAAGCTCGCGAACGTTTTGGAATTTCCTGTTGAGTTTTTTTACGGCCCAAACCTAGAAGAAATATTGGCTGACGGTGCGAGCTTTCGTGCGATGTCAAAGATGACGGCTTCTCAACGTCATATGGCGCTTAGCCAAGGAGCTATCGCTTTGCATTTCAATAAGTGGATTGAATCGCGATTTGAGCTTCCAAAATCCGATGTACCCGACCTTAGCCACGAACGATCACCAGAAGCAGCTGCGGATTCGTTGAGGCGCTATTGGGGCATTGGTGAACTATCGATTCGCAATATGATTCACCTTTTAGAGGCAAAGGGGGTTCGTATTTTTTCGCTGTCAATCGACTCTAGGGAGGTTGATGCATTCTCGACGTGGAAGGATACGACGCCATTGATTTTCCTAAACTGCAAGAAGTCCTCCGAGCACAGCCGTTACGACGCCGCTCACGAACTTGGTCACCTCGTACTCCATCGACACGCGACACCACATGGTAGGGAAGCAGAACGCGAAGCGGATTTGTTCGCGTCAGCCTTCCTCATGCCCCGGGCTAGTGTCCTAGCGCTTGCTAGAAGATACCCAAGCTATTCCGATCTAATACAACTGAAAAAGTCCTGGACGGTTTCTGTGGCGGCTCTCGCTCGCCGACTTCACGCGGTTGCCATGTTAAGTGACTGGGAGTATCGATCTTTGTGCATTCAGATTGCGAAGAATGATCGAACCAAGGAGCCCGAAGAGGCCCCTCGCGAAGTATCGCAAGTATTGTCGAAGGTTTTTGAGGAACTCCATAAGAAAGGGATTGGTAGGTCACAGGTCGCCAGAGAGTTAGCTATTTCTAGTTCTGAATTGTCAGAATTGATGTTCGGACTCGCCATGGCAAGTATCGACGGCGGAGGAAAGGCCGCCTCGGGCGCCCCGCATGCGCAACTTACGCTAGTTCCCAAGGGAAAGTAGATGGCCTGGGCAGCTTAGATTGAACTAGCTAGTTCATGTGGGTCATGCTTTCGGTGCTTGAAAGCGCGAGGATTTGAGGTTCCCGGCACCTTCTCGCCCCACCGTCTTTATATTGAGAATCTCGTATGTCCGCACAGACCCATTTCTCAGATTTCGCTGCTCAAATCTCTAACTGTCAATTCCGGTTGAAAATTCCTCATTGTACCGGTTGAAAATTCCCCACCCCTGAACCTCATGAATGGGCCTCCTTGGCCTCGGACGGAGTGGAGCCCAGCGCCGTCTTTTGGCGCGCTTTGGGCGGAACGGAGTCCGA
>DASQYT010000328.1:0-21706 GCA_035639075.1 Candidatus Elarobacter sp. | reverse complement strand
GAAATTCTCGAAGCCAGCCGCGGAACTGGCGGCCACTTTCCGCGAGGCTTTGCCGGAGATCGAAAGTTTGCTGCTGCTAGACCAAAAGAAAAATCGCTTTGAATTGACGGGGCCGGGCTATTTGACGCATGAAGCCGGCGGATTCAAATACCGGGTCAGCCATCTTTCGTTCTTTCAAGTGAACCGATTTCTGATCGAGGATTTGCTGAAGACCGTGACAGCCGATGCGCATGGCGAGCTGGCCCTGGATCTGTATTCGGGCGTGGGGTTCTTCACGTTGCCGCTGGCGAAGACATTCCGAAAAGTGGTGAGCGTGGATGCCAATCTTGCTGCTACGCGGGACCTTTACGCTAATGCGGAGATGGCGGGCGTCACGATTGTCTCGCACAATGAACATGCCGAAGAGTTTCTGAAAAAAATGGAAGCACGGCCAGACTTTGTGATCCTTGATCCGCCAAGAGCCGGATTGGGCGCAGAAGCTGCGGGCAAGCTCGCGGAACTTGGCGCCAAAGAAATTGTGTACCTTTCTTGCGATCCGTCCACGCTGGCCCGCGATTTGGCGGTTTTGATGAGCTCACCTCGGAAACCAAAGGAAATCATCGGGCCAGGTGTGCGATATGAAATCGCGGAGATGCACCTGTTCGACTTGTTCCCACAAACATTTCACATCGAAACGCTGGTCAGGTTGCGACGAGCGCCATGAGGCTGCCCGCCGTAGCGATTGTCGCGGCATTTGCCAGCGGCATCGTGCTCGGCTTGCATCCTACGGTTGCAAGAAATGCTTCCTCTCACATTCTCCTTTCTTCCCTTTTCCTGTTAGTTGCTTTCTTCGTCCTCGCTGGAATCCTTCTTTTAAGAATTGGGTATCTTTTTCCTGCAACCATCGCTTCCCTGCTTGGCTGGGTGCTGCTTGGATTTCTAGGCGTTTGCATTGCAGAACTACCGCGAGATGCGAATCACGTGATCTCGCTCGTCGAACAAAGCCGCATCTCGCTGAAAACACCCCTGCGATGGCGCGGTCATCTGCGTGATGAACCGACCCGCCTGCCATGGGGCTACGGATACGAAATTGAGCTTACCTGTGTTGAGTTCGAAGGGGCCTTTCATCCGGCGCGAGGAGGCTTGCGCCTGAGCTTCACAGCGCATCCGGAGGGTCCGGTGCCGCCGGAACTTCATGCTGGAGACGAAGTGGCAGTTTTAGCAGAGGCCAAGCGGCCGCAGGTTTTTAAGGATGAAGGCGCATTCGATCGACGCGCTTATCTCTCGCAACAAAACATCGATATCGTGGCCACCCGAGAACGCCACAGCTAATCGAACGAATCAGCTCGTCGACTCCAACTATCGGAACGGTTCTCTCGCGGGGGCGAAGGCAATTGCGCGACGAGATTGATGTGCTCTTCGCAGCCGCTCCGCAAGTCGCAGGAGTTTTGCGGGCGATGCTTTTGGGCGACCGGAATTTTGTTGACCGAGCGGAAGCGTTGGATTTTCAGAAGACGGGCGTTTTTCACGTGCTCGTTGTGGCAGGTTTGCACGTCGGTGCTCTCGCTTTCGCGCTTTATTGGGTAGGAAGGAAGCTGCGATTGTCGCGGATGTGGACGACGCTGTTCACGCTTACGATGCTCGCAGCTTACGTGGGCATGGTCGAGCAGCGCACTCCCGTTTTGCGCGCTGCAATCATGGCGGCGATCGTTGTGCTTGGCGGATTTTTCTTTCGCCGACTGGAGCTCCTCAATTCAGCAGCAGTTGCGGCTGGAATTATGCTTGTGGCAAAACCGCTCGCCCTGCGCGACTCGAACTTCCAATTGACGTTCGTGGCTAACTTTGGCTTGCGGACTGGTTTTCACGGCTGCTGGAAAACTCCTTGCTGTTCCGCTTGCCTGGCTAACTGCACTGCTTTTGCACATTGTCCAGTGGTTCGCGCATTTTCCGCGGTGGAGTTACCGGATTCCCGGGCCACCGTTCTGGCTGATTGTGTTGTTTTTTTCGTTGGGGATTCTGCTGGCCGCCGAAATGCGATTGAAGCATCCCTTGCACAAAACTATGGTCTGGGGATTGCGCAGTGTATTCGTCGCTTGCGCGTTGACGATCGCCATCTGTCCCTTTGGAGAAAGGTTGACGAAAGGCAAACTGGAATTGACGGTCCTTGATGTGGGGCAGGGTGACTCCCTGCTCGTCGTTACTCCTGGTGGAAAAACTCTGTTAATCGATGGAGGCGGAGCGTTCGGCGGGTTTCCCGGACACGAAGAACACAACGGCGTCGATCCGGGTGAAGAAGCCGTTTCACTGTATTTGTGGTCGCGGGGTTTTCAGAAGCTGGATGTTGTCGCGCTGGCACACGCGCACCAAGACCGTCTAGGCGGCCTGACTGCAATCCTGGAGAATTTTCGTGTCGCGCAACTTTGGATCGGACGCGAAGTGTCCGTTCCGGCGCTTGTGAGGCTGGAGGAACTGGCACGCGAGCGGAAAATTGCCATCGAACATGAGCTGCGCGGCAAGTCTTTCCGCTGGGATAGCGTCGACGGTGAATTCTTGTGGCCGGAGATTGTTCCGGAGGAGTTGGCCCCTTCCGCAAAGAACAACGATTCCCTGGTGCTTCGGTTGCGCTACGGTAATGAAACACTATTGCTCCTGGCGAGGCTGAAAAACAGGTGGAACGCGAAATTCTTTCTGAGAATGGCCCGGAGGCAATGCGTGCCGACGTTCTAAAGATCGGTCATCACGGAAGCAAGAATTCGACAACGCCGGAATTCCTTGCGGCTGTGCAGCCACGTGTCGGGATCATATCTGCTGGTGAAGACAACCCGTACGGACATCCCAGCCCGGAGCTTCTGGAACGATTGGAGAATGCGGGCATACGAATCTTGAGGACGGATCGAAACGGGGCGGTACAAGTCATGACAGATGGCCGACAACTGGAGATTAGCTGCTTTGTCGCATGTCCAAACGGCGGAAACGCGGCTGCCTCAGTGCAGGGGAAGGCGCCAGATCGCAAGCAGGACTAGGAGAAGAAACAGAAATCCAACGGCGGCCTGCCACTCATGATTTTTCTTGTACTGGGCAAAAGAGAAGGAACCGGCGGAGTCTCCCGGCAATTTCGCAGCGGTCAGGCGCGGAATAAATAGCGGGACAGTGCGAGCATACTCATCGAAAGATGTGCCGTGGCGGAGGCGAAGCTCACTCGCTTCTCGCTGCATTACGATGGAATAGAATACGGCGAAATAGACAATCAGGATTAAACCGGAGAGCCACGAACGCGTGGCAATTCCGGCTCCCAGAGCGAGGATAGCGCTGCCGAGATAGAGTGGATTTCTGGTGTAAGCGTAAGGACCGGTGACGGTGAGGACTTCCTGCTTATGAAGATAGCCCGCTGCGTACACGCGCAACCACAGGCCAATGACTCCAACCATTGCGCCGAGGAAAATGCTGCGAGGCGTGGGCCGCGAAAGATAAAGAACCGCTATCGCGAGCGGATAACCCAGGCGGACGCGCCAACGCACAAAAAAATTGCCGGCTGCGCTCATCGGCGAATCTCAACTTGACGGCGAACAGCTTCAAAAACGGCGTCGACGTCAATTTCCAAAATCGAAGGATCAGCTTGATCGCCTCGCTTATAGGTGGTCACCGCATGCGGACTGCGCAAGACGATATCAAGCGGAAGAGCTTTGTCGGAGGAGTTGCCCGGGCGATGGGGACCGTTTCGCTCTGGATCCGTCGGGCCAAAAATGGCCACTGCAGGTGTTCCAAGAGCGACGGCGAGATGCAGCGGCCCCGTGTCACCACCGACGATGCAGACCGCAGTGCGAAGAAGGGCCATGAGCTGAGTGAGCGACCCATTGTAAGCGATAGGGTCCGCTTCTCCACTGGCCGCTTTAATTATTGAGAACAGATCCTCTTCGCCAGGGCCATAATTCACCACGCAGCGCAGGCCCAAAGTGTCAGCTATTCTCTGGCAGAGCGCGCCGTAGCGATCCGGCGGCCAGCATTTCGAGCGCCAGCCGCCCGCAGGGCTCAATACGACGTGCCGCTCAATGCCAAATCCTCGCAGGAGTTGCAGTACGAAGACTTCTTGAATCGAGGGCACCGAGAGCACAACCGGCGCAACGCCGTTGCGAGCGCCCGCGCGCTGCGACAATTCTCCATTCTGGTCGGCGATGTGGGCTTGCGTGCTGTGAACGCGATCGGTGTACAGAACCGGCACGCCGAACTCGCGAATCGTTTGCGAGGAAAATCCAATCCTGCGCGGAACGCCGCCTAGGAAAGGCAGCGAGGCGGACTTCCATAGCCCCTGATAATCGATTGCAGCAGTGAACTCTTCCTTGCGGATTCGTCTGATGATTTCGCCCAAGGATTTGTACGAGCGAGTTTCCGTCTCCCAGATTTCCGTTGCCAGCTCGCTGCTCTCGACCAGCGCTTTCCAGCGCGGATGCGTCAGCCAAACAATTTCAGCTTTCGGGAACGATTCACGAAGGCCGGCGACGGCGGGAAACGTGTGGACGATGTCACCGAGGGAACCGAGACGCACAACCAGAAAACGCAGCTCAGGCATGCGGCGCCTTGCGAATGGAATCCAGAAGTCCTTTAGTAGAGTGATCCTTGGGGTCGCCCACGATGGCCACGCGGATGCCCAGCCTCTTGGCGACGGCACGTTCCGGCACGGTCTCTAGCGCGTAATCGGTTCCTTTCGCGTGAACGTCTGGGCGCAGCTCTTCGAGAAGAGCCTCGACGTTCGGTTCGCCAAAGAGAACTACATAATCCACGCATCGCAACGCGGCGACGAGGTGCGCACGCGCGTTTTCATCAAGGATGGGGCGGCCCGGCCCTTTGAGATTGCAGACGCTCGAGTCCGCATTCACTCCGACAACGAGGATGTCGCCTTCGCGCCGCGCGCCTTCGAGATAGCGAATATGTCCGACGTGCAGAGTATCAAAACAGCCGTTCGCAAAAACGACGCGCCGCCCGCGGCGCTTGTGATCCGCGAGCTTTTCGCGCACTGCTTCTCGCGCGACGATTTTGGAAGCACCCTGGCGCATGATTTAAGAGGCTGCTCCGGACGCCTCGCCACGGATGGCATCGAGAAGCTCTTGCCGCGAAATGGTGGCAGTGCCACGTTTCATCACAACGAGGCCTCCAGCAATATTGGCGATGTGCGCGGCTTCAAGTGGAGATGCTCCGCAGGCGAGCGCCAAAGTGTATCCGGCAAGAACGGTGTCGCCAGCGCCAGTGACATCAACAGCTTGATCCCTGCCGTGTACGGGAATCTGCGTGAGCCGATCGCCTGGCTCGAAAAGAGCCGCACCGTGCCGTCCGCGCGTAACCACCAGCGATTGCAGTTTCATTTCGGAGAGAGTTGCGCGGCCTGCGCGCGCAAGCTCTCCGACGTCTTGACCGATTAGGGTGTGGTGCTCCGCCTCGAGCTCGGCTTCGTTTGGCGTGGCGGCCGTGATGCCCGCCTTCGCGTAGCGGTGCAGACGATACCGCGCGTCGAGGGTGATAAGCTGTCCATTCTTACGCTTGCTGGAGACCTGCTGCACAAGCCCTGGCGTCGCGATGCCAAAGCCGTAGTCCGAAACAGCGAGAGCGTGTGCTTTGCGCAGATCCGCAGTAAGGCGTTGTTGGAGTTTCTTTCGAACGGCATCCGGCAGAGGCGATTTCGGTTCGTAGTCGACGCGCAGAACCTGCTGTCCCACGGTGTGCGCCCAACCGGCAAGAAAGCGGCTTTTCGTCGGCGTCGTCCAGTCCTTCGCACGGAAAATGCCGGAAACATTGACGCGCATGCGGCGGAAATGAGCGATCAACGCGTCTCCTGCCACGTCATCACCCACGGCCGTTACAGGCAGGACACGCGCGCCGAGTGAAGCGAGGTTGTTGGCAGCGTTGGCGCCACCGCCAGGAACAATGTGGGATTCCCGATGCTTGAGGATTAGGACGGGGGCTTCGCGCGAAACGCGCGAGATTTCGCCATATTGGAATTCGTCGGCCACGAAATCACCAAGAAGGACAATCGTTTTCGTGGTGAATTGCTCAACGCACTCGCAAAGGGCCAGAAGATCGACCGACGTTGACGATGGGTCTTTCGTGCGTAGACGCTTCATTTGTGCTGCCTCAGGATCCAATCCGCCGCTTGCGCGAGATCTTCAGCGACAAAATCCGGCTGCACAGTCCACTTTGCCGCGTGCCAGGCAAGTTCACCTTCACCATAGCCGGTGCGGACGAGAATGCTGCGCGCACTCGCGTTTCGCGCGAGTTCCACGTCCCCATAACGATCCCCGACCACAAAGGAGCGTCGCAGATCGAGCGCGTGCTCTTGAGCTGCACGGTCCAGCATGCCGGTTTTGGGCTTGCGGCAGTTACAGTTTTCAGCGGATGTGTGCGGGCAATAATAAATTGCGTCGATTTTGGCGCCGCCTTCGGCTAGTTGCTGGGTCATCAATTCGTTCACTGTGTGTACGAGCGACTCCGGAAAGTAACCGCGGCCGACACCGGACTGATTCGTGACGATGATAACAGGCAAGCCCGCCTCGTTGAGCCGGCGAATGGCAGCCGCGACGACAGGAAACATACGAAATCGTCTGGCGTGATTCAAGTAACCAACTTCCTCGGCAATCGTGCCGTCGCGATCGAGAAAAACAGCGGGGCGTAAGGCCGATTGCTCAGGCACGCTGCACCTGGGCCGAGGATAGCCACGGTCTGGCAGCAGCCTCCACCATGTCGGCTGTGATTGCGCTCATACACCGGTGATCAGTCGGACAGCGGCGAAGAAAGCACGGGCTGCAGTAAGGCCTTTGCTGGATGATGATGCAGCGCGGCGTGGCTGGAGCTGTGCCGAACGGATCCGTGGGGCCAAATACTGCAACGATAGGCAAGCCCACAGCGGCAGCAACGTGCATCGCGCCCGAGTCGTTGCCGATAAAAAGATGACATTGCGATAGAAGGCCAGGCAGATCGGCAATCGCGGTTTTCCCCGTGAGGTCAATCGGAGGCCTGCTCATGTCGGCAGAGATCGCCGTCGAAACGGCGGCCTCAGCAGCGGTCCCAAATAGGATTACGTCAGCATCCATTTCTGACTGTAGGCGATTCGCCACGTCCGCAAAACGCGAAGGCGGCCAGCATTTTGCCGATCCATACGATGCGCCCGCGCCAATGGCAATCCGCAGTGCGCCCTGGCGTACGCCGGATTTGCGCAGAAATTCTTCGGCGCTCCGCCGCTTTTCTTCTGGAACGCTCAAGCTAATGAACGATTCGTCCTGCCAGGAATCCAGCCAGCCCGCGCGGCGCAGAAGCTCTAGATAGTAAAACTTCTCATGCGCAGGAATTTCCCCCTGCCGGGGAAGAGGCACAGCCTTGGTCAGAAGAAAGCTACGGCCGTCTCGCCCGTAACCAATGCGTTCGGGAATACTTGCGCGCCAGGCCAGCCAAGCGGCATCGAACGCGTTTTGCAGCAGCAAGGCCACGTCAAACTTCTGCGCGCGAAGCTCCGTCGCCAACCGTTCGCGGCCAGAAAATCCCGTGTGCGAGCCTGCCGGATCGTACGGGATAAGCTGATTGCAAATCTCTTGATCGCGGTAAATATCCGCGACGTAGGGCCGTGCCACAATCGCGATCTGTGCGTCAGCAAAACGTTTGCGCACCGCCCGCAGCGCAGGCAGGGCCATAATGGCGTCCCCCACCCAGTTCGTAGCGCGAATAAGAATCCTCACACGGCAGCCCCCGCGCCGGTTGCCAGCGTTTGTTCAAGGATATTTCGGAAATCAATCTCTGGCGCCACTGCCAGATCGATTACCGCGACATAGAGTTGAGCGCCCTCGAACATGGCACTGCCCAGATTCTGTGCATCTTTTTCCGTCGTCACAAATGCGACGGCGCCCGCGCGTTTTCCAGCCTGCTTGATCGCCAAGATGTCCCGCTGTGTGTAGCGATGGTGATCGGAAAAGGTAGCTTGGCCGCAAATCGCAACGCCCCAGTGTCCGAGGTCGCGGAAGAATGCATCCGGATTGCCAAGCCCGCAAAAAGCAAAGAATGGGCCGGCTCCGATTTCTTTGGCGGACAGAAGCGTGATCTCTCGTGCAAAGCGGCGGAACCCAAGCAGTCGAGTCGACGCAGCGAAAACCGGATACTGGTTGAGCTGCCCGATCGCCTCAAGCGTTCCGGACGCCGATTCGGCGCGCGTAAAAACAATCAGGTTTGCACGGCTCATAGCCGCCAGTGGTTCCCGAAGCCGGCCAGCCGGTAGCAAGGATTCACGGGCGAGCGGCCGCGAAACATCCATCAAGAGAATGTCCAGGTCGCGTGCAAGCTGAAGATGCTGAAAACCATCATCCAGAATAAAAACGTCAATGGGCTGCTGCGATTCGAGGCGATGGCCTTCGGCAAAGCGGTTCTTGCCCGCGCCAAAACACACGCGGTCCGGGAGGCGGAACTTCATCAATTCAATTTCGTCGCTGGTCCCATTTGCACCGCGGTAGCCACGGCTTAGAATCGCCACACGCTTCCCTTCCGCAAGAAATTTCTCAGCGAGCCAGATGACCATTGGCGTCTTGCCGGTGCCTCCAACGGTAAGATTGCCCACGCTGATGACCGTTCCTTTCAGCCGCCTTTGTCTCAGCCAACCTTGCGCGTAGAGCCAAGCCCGCACGCGCACGACAGCACCGTACGCCACTGACAGCGGCCAGAGCAGCGTCCGCATTAACGGTGAAAAGCTCATCGCGCAGCGCCGTCCAGGCGCTTTGCAATCTCCACCATCGCACGGTCCGTCGCCCCGCGGGAGTTCGCCACCAACTGCCGCGCTGTCTCACTCATTCTTTTCATGCGTTCCGGGTCACGAAACAATTCGATCCACGCGACACCGACGTCTTCCGGGCTTTCCACTTGAATCGCGGCCCCTGCGGTTACGAAGCGCGACGCGATTTCTGCAAAGTTCTCCATGGACGGACCAAACACGGGAATCTTACCGAAGGCCGCGGGCTCAAGAATATTATGACCACCAGACGAAACCAGCGAGCCTCCCACGAACGCGCCGTCCGCTAGTCCATAGAGTGACGCCAGTTCACCGATGCTATCGAGCAATAGAACTGTGATGTCATCGGGTATGGTTGCAGCGTTAGAGTTGCCGTCCGATTGCTTCGAGGCTGGTCCTGGAATCGGCAATCGCGAACGCCGAATGAACTTGCGGTGCGACTCATCGATGAATTCCGCGGCGGCATCAAAACACTCCGGCTTGCGCGGCGCAAGCACGAGCAGCGACTTCGGATACTCGCCTTGCAGGGTTCCAAACGCGATGAGCGCATGAGGCTCTTCCGTCGCAACGACGCTCCCCGCAACGATAACCGGTGAGCGGCCGCTGCGTTTGATTTCGGCGGCGAACCAATTCGACAGCGGCGTGGGCGAGGGTAGCTCCAAGTCGTACTTCAAATTGCCGCTGACCTGCACGCGATCGGCAGGTGCGCCTAACGCGCGCACACGCTCCGCATCCTTCTCGCTCTGCATCAGGAAGGCGCTGGCATTCGACAGTGCGTTTCTCAGGAAAGGGCGGAGGAAAAAACCAAAGACGCCGAGATAACTCTGATAGCGCGCGAAGGAGCGATCCGAAATCCGCCCGCTGACGAAAACGACGGGAATCTTGCGCCGTCCCGCTTCCCGAAGAAAGTTAGGCCAGATTTCCGTCTCAAGCACCAGCACGAGCGAAGGTCGCACAGCAGTAAGCGCACGCCGCGCGCAGAAGGCCCAATCCAATGGGAAATAGATGATGGCGTCGGCAAACGCCATGCGTTCGCGCGCCAGAGCCTGGCCCGTCATCGTGGTCGTGGAAACAATCAAGGGCCGCTCGGGATAAGCTTCCTTCAAACGCCAGGCGAGTGTAATGCCTGAAAGCGCTTCGCCGACACTCACGGCATGAATCCAGATCGCGCCCGACAAATTCGCAGGCAGTTTGGCAAGGGCAGGAAAGGAAAACCCCAGCCGCTCCCCGATGTTCGAGAGATACTTTCCGTGGCGCAACCCCTTCACGAGCCAGTAAGGCATCAGCAAAAGGGCCGCAAGGCCCATGAGAAAGCTATAAATGAAATACACTAAGCGTGGCTCCGGTCTGTCGTCACACCGCCTGGTGCAGGCGGCGCGCGACGCAGGGCAACCCTGCGCAACCCTCAGGAATCGAAGGCGTCGAGATGAGAAAAGTCTATTATAACCCGGTGCAAATGCTAACCCTCATCCTTGCCTTTCTTGCGGCGCCATTGTTACTCCCTCAAAACGGTACCCCGCAACAGCCCGGTTCGCTCAAGACCGCATCGCTCGAATCTCACGAAGGCATGACGATCACCGCGCGGCCATGGACGGATCCAGCGCTCTACAAGACCAAATTCCCGAAGAAGTCCCCCTTCGCGGCGGGCATCGTGGCCATCCAGGTGATTTTCCGAAATGATTCAGACGACAGCATGAAGGTCAATCTGGAGCGCATTCGCCTGAACATCACGCTTTCGGAGGAAGATCACCAAGCGCTCTATCCTCTGTCATCTGAAGAGGCGGCCGATGTCATCACGCATCCGGGATCGAAAAACGTAACCATGAAGAGGCTTCCTATTCCTCTCGGTGGACCAAAGGTCGGGCACGACAAGAAATGGGTGGAAGTAGAGAAAGGCCTGAGTGACGCCGGCATTCAAGCCAGCATTGTGGCACCCCATGGCACCGTGGAGGGGCTCCTGTATTTTGATCTTCGAAGCCAATTCGATCTCTTGAATGCGGCGCATCTGTATTTGCCGGAAATTGTGGCTATCGAGAAAAATCATGGCCTGATGTATTTTGAAATTGATTTGAGCAGGTCTGCGGGAAATTAGATCATTCAAGTTAACCTGGAAACCGTCTGTTTGCGCACATCGCCGCCGTCAGCTAACATGACGTGTGCCCACTTCTTCCCAACACTCCGGACAAATGCTCACTCTACTCGACGAATTAAACCCGCAACAACGGCTTGCCGTGGAAACCACGGAAGGGCCGGTCCTTATCCTGGCAGGCGCGGGAACCGGCAAGACGCGAGCAATCACCTTTCGAATGGCGAACCTGATCGCGAATGGAGTTCCGGCTGAATCCATACTGGCTGTGACGTTCACAAACAAGGCTGCGGAAGAGATGCGCAACCGTGTTTCGAGCCTGCTATTGCGCGCCGGTGTTCCACCAGCGCAGCCCTGGCTTTCCACGTTTCATTCGCTCTGCGCGCGCCTTCTGCGGCGCGAAACAGCGGCTGCCGGTCTGCCGAGGGATTTTGCTATTTACGATGACGACGACCAGCTCGCGGCCGTCAAATTGGCAATGGCCAGGCTACAAATCGAGGACGATAGCCTGACACCAAGAAATATCTTGAGCCGGATCAGCTACGCAAAAAATCATGGCCAGACTGCTGGGCAACTGCGCGCAGAGGCGTTCGATCAAAATGGACGTCGCATTGCCGATATTTTCGCGGGGTACGAGAAGCTCCTTCACGATAGCAAAGCCCTGGATTTTGACGATCTCCTCCTTCGCTCCGCTCGCTTGCTGCGCGAATCGACGGCTACGCGAGAAAAATGGCAAGCACGTTTTCAATATATTCACGTGGATGAATATCAGGATACCAACCGCGTGCAGTATGAACTGATGCGCTTGCTGACCGGACCCAAACAAAATGTTTGCGTCGTGGGCGACGAAGATCAATCTATCTATCGCTGGCGCGGCGCCGACGTTTCTATCCTGCTCAGTTTCGCGAAGGATTTCCCCGCGGCGCGGATCGTCAAGCTGGAGCGGAATTACCGGTCCACCCAGAACATTCTGGACGCCGCCGGCGCGGTCGTCGCCAACAATCCGGAGCGGCTCGGCAAGTCGCTGAGCGCGGAAAAAGGCTCAGGTGGAAACCTGAAATACTTCGAAGGGCGGGATGCGCAAGCCGAAGCAGAATTCGTCGCCGGCGAACTCGAGCGCATCCTCAACGACGATTCGGACCAGAGCTGCGCCGTGGAGTACCGCACCAATTTCCAGTCGCGCGCCTTCGAAGAGGTTTTTCGCAGGCGAGGCTTGCGTTACAAACTTGTCGGCGGATTCAGCTTCTACAATCGGGCCGAAGTGAAGGATGCGCTCGCCTACGTGCGCCTCGCCATGCATCCGGAGGATGACATTTCGTTGCTGCGCGTACTGAATCTGCCTCCGCGCGGCATCGGCAAGACCACCGTGGACGCGATTCGCGAATCCGCGCGCGTTGACGGAACGCCGCTCTGGACGGCCATTGAGAAATTTGTCTCCGGCGCATCGGCAGGCGGCCGTGCGGTAACTCCTTTGCGGGCGTTCCAGGAGCTCATCCGCAAATTGCAAGACGCTCTTGCCGCCAAAGAGCCCGCGGACTTCCTGCATGTGGTGCTTGAGGAATCCGGCTACATGGACATGCTCAAGGACCGCAACACGCCCGAGGATGTCGCCCGGATGGAGAATCTCGAAGAGCTTACGCGGGCCGTCGCGGAAAGCATGGAAGCCGGCGAGACCTTTACCGATTTCCTGGATGCCGCTGCTCTGGTAAGCGACGCCGATCAATTTGAAGGCAAGCCCGGCGTGACGCTCATCACCTTGCACAGCACCAAGGGCCTGGAATTCGATCACGTGTTCCTCACTGGCATGGAAGAAGGAATTTGCCCCCACAGCCGGGCGATCGATGAAGACAAGGGAATTGAAGAGGAACGGCGTCTCGTTTATGTTGGAATGACCCGCGCGCGTCAGTGCCTTACGCTGACGCGCGCCGTTTACCGGCGCATCTTCGGGAATGAGCAACAACTCCGTGCTTCCCAGGCCTCGCGCTTCCTTGCGGAAATTCCCAGCGAGTTGGTGGAAACGGTTCGCGGGTCGATGGCGGAAATTGGCCAGACGCGCCGTTACGAGCCCGACCCCGAATACTCGTATTCACCGGAAGAATTCCTGCGCCGTGTGCGTGGCGGACCAAGGCAAACACAGGCAACTCCGCGCCGGCAGGCAGCTCAAGGTTCCTTCTCGCGCCCCGCTGCAAAACGCGGCGGCGATGCCAATCCCATGCTCGGTCGCAAAGTTCGTCATCCCAGCTTCGGCGTGGGAACCATCGTGGGGGTCGAGGGCGACGATGAAGACCGCCGCCTCTCCGTGAGCTTCCCGGGACGCGGCACCAAAAAATTTATCGAGCGCTACGCGCAGCTCGAACAAGCGTAAAGGGGGATACCGCTTAGAACGCGACCGCGTCGGCCGGCATCGCCGAGCGGTTGCGTGAGGGGGCTTCTCGGGGTACATTGAGGCGCGTTCATTCCTCAAAAGCGTGCTGGATCATTTCAGGCTTCCGGTTTGCCCGGATGCGATCGGAGCGCATGAGTGGCGTTACATCTCTTCCGCTGCAAGAGTATCGATCAACTAATCTCGGATTCGGAGAATGCGGAAGTCCGATTAAAAAAATCCCTTGGGTGGCTGAGCCTGACGTCGCTCGGCATCGGCGCGGTCATCGGTTCGGGCATCTTTACCATCATCGGCACGGCGATCGCCGGACAAAAATTTCAAGCCTCTTCCATCCTGAACGCACCGCTCCTCGAATATCTGATTCATCATTCGGCTTCGTTTGGACGCCCCGGCGCCGGCCCCGCGATTGCCCTCTCCTTTATTCTCGTCGCCATTGCTTGTGGATTCGCGTCGGTGTGCTACGCCGAACTCGCCGCGATGATTCCGATTGCGGGCAGCGCGTACACCTATACCTACGCCACAATGGGAGAACTCGTCGCCTGGATCATCGGTTGGGACTTGATCCTGGAATACGCCGTCAGCAATATGGCCGTAAGTGTCGGGTTTTCGCAGCACCTGGTCAACCTGTTGGACTGGTTCGGCGTCCATCCGAATCCTCGCTGGATTTCTCCTGCCTATCTCCCCGGCGGACTTTCCGACCTTGAAGGCAACATGCTTTACGGTTCCGGTTGGCATTTCGGCTTCAACTGGCCCGCATTCATCATCGTGATGCTTCTGACGGTCATTCTGGTTCGTGGAATCCGCGAATCGGCGGAGACCAATAACGTGATGGTGCTGTTGAAAATCATCGCCATCCTGGTGTTCATTTCCTTCGCCTCGCGTTTCATTCACCCCTCCAATTGGCACCCCTTCGCTCCCAACGGCTGGCCCGGCATCCTGACGGGCGGTTCGATCGTCTTTTTCACCTACATCGGTTTCGATTCTGTTTCGACCGCTGCCGAGGAATGCAAACGTCCGCAGCGTGATTTGCCCATCGGCATCATCGCGACTCTTGTTGTCTGCACCCTGCTGTATATCTCAGTCGTGGTCGTGCTCACCGGACTTGTCCGCTGGGACACGCTCGTCGATGATGCCGCACCCGTGGTCAATACACTCAAGAGGCTCCACATATCCAGTGTGCGGCTGGTGGTTCTGATTGGCGCGCTCATGGGGATGATCTCTTCCCTGCTGGTCTTCCAGATCGGCCAGGCGCGTGTTTGGTTCGCTATGTCTCGCGACGGTCTTTTCCCCCGGATTTTTGGACGTGTCCATCCGCGCTTTCAAACGCCGGATTTCTCCACCTGGATGGCCGGCTTTGTTGTGGGCATTCCCGCGGGTCTCCTCGACATCGGAACCTTCGCCGATCTCTCGAACATTGGAACGTTGTTTGCTTTCGCTCTGGTGGCCGGAGGCGTGCTGATTCTCCGCTACCGCGAACCCGATCGCCATCGAGCATTTCGCGCGCCCGGAGGGCCTATTGCTCCGGTTCTGACGATTCTTACTTGTCTCCTTCTGATGGCCGGCCTCCCCATCATGAATTGGATCCGCTTTTTCGTGTGGATGGCCATCGGTCTTGTGATTTATTACAACTACGGGCGCAAGCGCAGCACGTTGCGCGCCGCCAACCAGGCATAGAGGAATCTCGTGATGGGGAGAAGGTTCATAACACGGGCGCGGCGACGGACCGGAGCCATCGTTTTCTTTACTGTGCTCTGCCTCCTGTTCTCCGATCATTCCTTCGCCTGGGGAAGGAACGGTCAGAGACTGGTCGTCAATAAAGCCATAGACACGCTCGAAGCTCTTCCGCCGGAGTTTCGCGGGTTCTTCGAATCCAGCCGCGCGGTGCTGGCGCAACACGTTACCGATCCGCTCGATGCCATCGCCAAGTCTCCCACGGAGCGCCGCAATCATTTCATTCTTCTCGACAAGTACGGGCGATTCCCATTCGAAGCCCTGCCGCGCAGCTATAGAGCCGCAGTAACCAAATTCGGTAAACCGAAACTGGATGCCAATGGTCTTCTTCCCTGGCAGATTGGCGTGTACAGCGAAAAATTGACCGAAGCGATGAAGGCCGGAAAATGGGACGAAGCGAGATTGGACGCCGCCATCCTCGCAAATTACGTGGCCGAAGCGCACGATCCATTCAACACGACCGATAACTTCGACGGACGTCTGAGTGCCCAGCCGGGAATCAACGAGCGTTTCGGGACCGCGCTGATTGACCGTTATTCTTCTTTTTTTCCCATGCGCCCGAACGATGCCGTCTTTGTCAGCGATCCTACCGATCGCGCGTTCGAAGCTTGCCTCAGCTCACATAGCTGGCTCGAGACCATCCTTCTGGCCGACCGCAACGCACGTCGAGGCGAGAGCTCCTTCAACGACGAATATTACGACCGCTTTTACAATCAGGCCGCGGCAATTTTGATTCGCCAGCTTTCCGATGCGGCCACGGATGTCGGCTCTTTCTGGTTTACGGCATGGAAAAACGCCGGCAGCCCGCAGTTGCCACATTGATTTTCGCGGATGACCCCGTCCTTGCTCTCGGACCGGATTGCTACCCTTCCAAAAGCCGAACTGCACCTGCATCTTGAAGGCTCCATCCAGCCCGTAACGGTCTGCGCGCTGACGGCTCGTCACGCCGTCGTCACAACCGAGGAGGAAGTCCGCCAGCGTTACGCTTATCGCGATTTCCCGGAATTCATCGAAGCCTTCAAATGGGTCACCTCGTTTCTGCGCGAGCCTCGGGACTACGCGCTCATCGCCACCGATCTTGCTGAACATTTGCTTACGCAACGCGTGGTCTATACGGAAGTCACTCTTTCCATCGGCGTCATGCTCCTCAGAAAACAGCAGCCGGAAGCAAATTTCGAAGCCCTCCTTCGCGCCACCGAGCCGTTCGAGAAACGTGGGCTCCGGTTTCGATGGGTGTTCGATGCCGCGCGCCAATTCGGTGCGGACGCCGCCATGGAGGTGATTGAATCCGCAAAGCGCTGCAATTCGGAAGCGATCGTGGCTTTCGGGATCGGCGGCGACGAGCTCAGCGTTCCCACCAAGGAATTTCGTCGCGTTTACGACCGCGCTGCGCAATTGGGCCTGCACCGGCTAATGCATGCAGGCGAAGTCGGCGGCCCGGAAAAAATTCGCGAAGCCATCGAATTGCTCGGTGTGGAGCGCATTGGCCATGGGATTGCCGCAATCAACGATCCTGAACTGATGGATTTGCTAGCGGAACGAAAGATCCCGCTTGAGATTTGCCCCGCGAGCAATATGAAAACCGGTGTGCTGGCCCGTCAACTCCAACGCGAGAAAGCCACAATCGAGGATCATCCACTTCCCAAATTCCTGCGCGACGGGATACCGGTGGTGCTCTCCACGGATGATCCAGCCATGTTTCACACCACGCTCAACGAAGAGTACGCCAACGCCGCGCGCATGGGGCTACAGGAAGAAGAGCTGGCTCGCATCGCCGAGATGGGCTTTGAACACTCCTTTTCACCGGCCGGCGAAGGGCGCGGAGCATGAAGCCGTCTGCGGCAATGTTATACTGGCGCCATGAAAGCACACGTCTGGGTTATGCCAAAGCGCACGGTGCTCGATCCCCAGGGGCAAACGATTCAGCACGCCCTCGCGGGGCTCGGTTACTCCGCCGTGCGCGATGTCCGCCAGGGCAAGTTTTTCGTTCTGAATCTCGATGGCTGGAGCCGCGACGAAGCCCAGAAACAGCTTGAGCACATTTCGAAAGAAGTGCTCACCAACACAGTCATCGAAGAATACCGTTTTGAGATCGTGGAATGAGCTGCCGCCTGCCCTGCCGGCGGCAATCTCGAGTCCAATGAGCTTTGCTACGCTGCTGGAAGCTTTCTAAGGAGACGCCGCGTATGTGCGGAATAGTCGGCTATATCGGGCCCAAAAAAGTCGTGCCGGTCATCATCGAGGGCCTGCGGAAGCTCGAGTACCGCGGCTATGATTCTGCCGGCATCGCCGTTGTGCCGCAGTCCGGGAAGCTGGAAATCCGCCGCGCTCCAGGAAAACTTCGTAATCTCGAAGATGCTATCGCCAAGTGTCCCCTCGAAGGCACCTACGGAATCGGCCATACACGCTGGGCCACGCACGGCCGCCCCACGGAAGAGAACGCCCATCCGCATCGCGACTGCACTGGCCAGATCGTCGTGGTGCACAACGGAATTATCGAGAACTACCTCGAACTGAAGGAAAAGCTGCAAAAAGAAGGCCACAAGTTTGCCACCGAAACCGACACCGAGATTGTGGCGCACCTGGTGGAGAAAAATTCGCAAGGCGGCATTCCGCTTGAAGAAGCGGTACGCCGGTCACTGAAGGAATTGCGCGGCATCTACGCGCTGGTTTTTCTCTCTGCAAACGATCCTCAGAAGATTGTTGCAGCGCGCCTGGGCCCGCCCTCCGTGATTGGTCTAGGCGAAGGAGAATATTTCGTCGCTAGCGACATCCCGGCCCTTCTCCAGCACACGCGCGAAATGTTTTTCCTGGCGGATGGCGACATTGCCGTTCTCACCGCGAAAGGTGTGCGGGTAATGGATCACGACGGCCGCCCCGTCGAGCGCCCCGCACAGCACGTCGCCTGGGACCCCATCATGGCGGAAAAGGGTGGCTACAAGCACTTCATGCAGAAGGAGATTTTTGAGCAGCCGCGCGCCGTGCGCGATACCTTGCTCGGCCGCATTTCGCAGGACACCGGAAAAGTCTTTCTGGATGAGATGGCCATTACGGAAAAGCAATTCCGTGAATTTCAACACGTGCGCATCGTCGCCTGCGGCACGAGCTGGCACGCCGGGCTGGCCGCAAAATTCATGATTGAGCGCCTTGCGCGTCTTCAAGTCGAAGTCGATTACGGAAGCGAATTCCGTTATCGCGATCCCATTGTGGATTCAAAAACGCTGACCGTCTGCATCAGCCAATCGGGCGAAACGGCGGACACCCTTGCCGCTCAGCGCGAAGCAAAACAGAAAGGTTCGCCCTCGCTGGCCATCTGCAATGTGATCGGCTCGATGATCACGCGCGAAGCCAACGGCACAATTCCCACGCACGCTGGTCCGGAGATCGGCGTGGCCTCCACCAAGGCTTTCACGTCACAATTAACTGCTCTGCTTCTGCTCGCTTCCTATCTCGGCCAGGTTCGCGGCAAGCTCAGCGAAGAAGCCGCCAGAACCTTGATGCAGGAATTCACCCGCATCCCTCACAAGATCGAAACCGTTCTCCAAGCGGATGAATCGGGTTTCTACGAAAATCTGGCGCGCCAGTTCTTTCGCTACACCGATTTTCTCTATCTGGGCAGGGGCATCCACTATCCTATCGCGCTTGAAGGGGCGCTGAAGCTCAAGGAAATTTCCTACATCCACGCGGAAGGTTATCCGGCGGGCGAAATGAAGCACGGTCCGAACGCATTAATCGACGAAAATCTCCCCGTCGTCGTTTTGGCGACACGCGACGATTCCGACCCCGAAGCCATGACCCGTTACGAGAAAAGCGTTTCGAACATCAAGGAAGTCAAGGCCCGCGACGGCATCGTCATTTCCATCGTCACCATGGGAGATCATCTTGCCCGCGAAGCCTCCGATCACATTATCGAGCTTCCGCCCGCGCCGGAGTTGCTGGTCCCGCTGCTGGAGATTATTCCGCTCCAATTGCTCGCCTATCACATCGCCGTGCGCCGCGGTTGCGACGTCGACCAGCCGCGCAATCTGGCTAAGTCCGTCACCGTGGAGTAGCCCACCCCGTTTCCGCTAATATAGAAACTATGGTTCGCTATTTTCGAGCATGTCTCTGCGCTCTCGCTCTACTTCTGCTGCCGGTCGAATTCCCTGCATGGGCGCAGTCTCCGGATCCTGTCAGTGCTCCGTTGCGCGAAGTCCACGTCGACGGCGAAAAACACCTTACCGAAACTCAAATCATCGCCATAACCGGCCTAGTTCCTGGTTTTCAGATCGGCCGTGATGATTTGCAGACCGCTGCCGACAAACTCGTCCAAAGCGGGCTCTTCGCTAAAGTGAGTTACAACTTTCAGACGAAGCTCGCCAGTGTTCTGGTGACGTATCACGTGGAGGAATCGCCTCGAATCCCCGTCTACTTTGACAATATTCCGTGGTTTGCGGATTCGGCCCTCGGCGATGCCATTCGTGGCAAGCTTCCGTTCTTCGATGGAACGCTCCCGGAAGCCGGCGCCGCCGTGGACCAGGCCGTTGAGGCCGTGAAGGAGTTGCTCACCTCGCGCGGAGTGCCAGGGTCGCTTGAACACACCGTTATCGCCAACCCGAGCGGTGAAGGCAACGTAGAGGAATTCCATGTCGAAGGCACCGCACTCCAAATCGCAAAGTTAGAATTCAGCGATCCGGCGCTTCTGAACTCCAAAGCCGTCCAGCAGCATCTATCCGAAGTCATTGGAAAGCCTTATTCGCGATTGACCATCGATCTTTTCCTTTCAGAAGCGATAAGGCCCATTTATTTGCAGCAGGGGTACTTGCGTGTGAAGCTCGGGCCCCCGGAAGTGCAGCTAACCGGCGATCCCAATCAGAAACTGCCATCGCAGATTCCGATTTGTGTTCCCGTGGCGCCCGGCGATGTCTATCGTTGGAAGGAAGTCCATTGGTCTGGGAACACTCTTGTGTCGGAGTTCACCCTGAACGGTCTCCTCGGACTCAAGCCAGGGGATATCGCGGATGGTATGCGGATCGAAGCAGGATGGGATCGCGCTCGCGAAGAATATGCCCATCGCGGCTACCTCGAGGCCAAGCTTGATCAAGTTCCGGCGTACAACGATCAGACGCACACCGTTTCCTATTCCGTGAGCATTCAAGAAGGCCCGCAATACCGCTTCGGCAAAATGATTCTCACCGGAATTTCTCCCGCCGCTGAGCGGAAGCTCCACGCCGCATGGCCGATCGCCGCCGGTGAACTTTTCGACAAAACGAAGTTTGAAGAACTACTCACCAAGCTGCAATCTCACCAGGAACTGGTCTTCGGAGAATTGCCGGTGCACTATGATAACGTCGGCCATTGGCTGCAAACGGATACAGCCAAAGGCACCGTGGACGTGCTTCTGGATTTCAAGTGACTTCTGCCGTCGCGCAATCTGCAATGCCAGCGGCACTCTGCGATATACTCTGGCTGAGATGAAAGAGCTCGTTCATATTCGAAAAGCAGAGAGCGACGCTATGCCCGCGGAAGAAAGAGAAAATCTTCTGCTCGCTCGCCTCGCTAAAATTCCTTCCATCATTGTCGCGCTCTCGGGTGGCGCGGATTCGGCTTATTTGGCCTGGGCTGCCCACGAAGCGCTCGCCGGTCGCGCTCTTTCTGTCACCGCTCTCTCGCCGAGTTACTCCGCTCACGATCTCGCCATAGTAGAAGAATTTGTCAGCAAGCTGGGCTTGCAGCACGAGTTTATCGAGACGCACGAAATGGATAATCCCGCTTACCGCGCCAACGCTGCCGATCGCTGCTATTTCTGCAAAGACGAATTGTTCTCGGCGCTGGATGAGTTGGCGAAGGCGCGCGGTTTTGCCGCTGTCGCTTACGGTGTGAACGCCGATGATACGCTCGATTTTCGCCCTGGCCATCGCGCCGCCACGGAGCACCAGGTCCTGGCCCCGCTTCTCGACGCCGGCCTGAGCAAATCCGAGATTCGCTTTCTCTCGCGCCGCGCCGGTTTGCCAACGTGGGACCGCCCCGCTTCCGCTTGTCTCGCTTCGCGTTTGCCGTACGGCACGGAAGTGACCCCGGAGCGTCTCAACCTCGTCGAGCGCGGCGAAGCAGCCCTGCGCGATCTTGGATTCCGCCAATTCCGCGTGCGCCTCCACGACAAACTGGCACGCGTGGAAATCTCTCCCGAAGAACTGCCTCGCGCCCTCGCGCCCGAAATGGCAGCCGCCATCGCCGGCCGCTTGAAGGCTGCGGGATTCACTTACGTTGCTCTGGACCTCGAAGGATATCGCCAGGGATCTCTCAACGAGACTCTTTCTCCCGTTCGCCCGCGTGCTGCCAGGGCTGCACGGGGAACATAATTCTCTGCCCTTGCGTACCTATAATTACGACGGCTCAGAGCATTTCTCTGCGCCGTTACGGAGGATGAATGGCGCGTCACCGCAATCTCTGCATGCCGCTCGTGCTGTTAACGGCCGTCGCCGCTTCAGCGGCCTGCAATGCCGGGCCATCGGTTAACGGCACCTTCGATCGTAACTATAACGTGACCGGTCCGATTCGCCTTGAAATCACGAATGCCTCCGGCGACGTGGACATTACCGGCAGCTCCGACGGAAAAGTACACGTGCGTGGCGATGTCCGCGCCTCGGGATTCGGCTTTGACAACCCCCAGAAGCGCCTGGACGACACCGTCGCGAATCCCCCCATCGAACAAACGGGAGACACTATTCGCATCGGCAAGGAAATGTCTCGTATGCGCAACGTAAGTATCGCGTACGTGATTCAAGTGCCG
>DASQYT010000327.1:0-12873 GCA_035639075.1 Candidatus Elarobacter sp. | reverse complement strand
CACATCTTCGGAAATCCGCGGAAGATGGAATATTGAAAAATTCCGCCAATGCGGCAGCGCGGGCAGCGCTGCTGGAGAATACTTCGCAGAGTGGACGGCTTTGCGACGGTTCCCATCGGCAGCGGCTTCTAAGCTAGCAGTATAAGGAAAAGCTCGTGCGGGTAGGTACGTTCGAGACAAACGATAATCAAAGACCGCCGCTTTCAGAAGTTTGTTTCAACCGTTTCGCCGCAGCACCAAACATCCCGCCAGCATGTCGTGCAGCGCCTGCTTTTTCTCGGTGAAACCCGCCATGATGTATCCAATAAAGAGAGGCACCATATTGGTGATGATTTTTCCGAAGTGCCTTCCCGTCGAGCGGGCGAAACTGACGCGTTGTCCCGCCATATCCGTTACCACGAGACCGAGGGCTTTTTTGCCAACAGTGGCCTGCCATTCCGAGCTTTCCATCAGCGCGTGGTACAACCATGTAAAAACCAAGCTAACCGTGGCGACAAGAAAAATGAGTCCAATGAGCACGAAGATGCCGGCATCATTTAGCTCTTCGTCAGGATGGATTTGGCTGAGAAGGCCACCCAACCCCGTCAGAAAAATCAGCGGAATCAGGATCAAAACAAAAGCAATGCCCATCACCACGTTGTCAATGAGTAGTGCCAAAAACCGCAGCCAGAATCCGGCGTACTCCACGCGCGATGCCGCCGCATATCCGGCGTAATCGGGAATGGCTGCGCTACCTCTTACTGGTACCGCAACCGATGCGGCCATCGCTGGCGAGTAGACCGGCGTAGTGGCAACGGCAAAGGCCTGTCCGCAGTTCGAGCAGAACGCAGCCCCATCCACCATCGACACGCCACACTTGGAACAGTACACGGTATCTCCTCGATACAAATTCCGGCCGCTTTGCAAAACTCCCAAAATTGCAGCCAAATCCTACTTTTAAGCGCGGTTAGGGTCAATCCTGGACTGCATCACGCACAGAGGGCAAGAATTTCTTAGAACTAGTACGCGACCGTCGTTCACGGGCATGAGCCCTCATGCCACAGTATCACGTTGATTTAACGAGCTTTAACAAGACTTGTGGAAATACATACCGTTTTGGTTCATTTCGTGCCTTCAGTTTATGCGGTCACCCTTTATAATGAACCTTGCAGCTGTCGGCACCCAGCCACCGCGGCCTTTTTCTATACATCTCTAGTTCTTTCTGTGCATCCCTAGTCGGGGGCCCCAGATGCGCACAACTCTAAAAATCGTCATACCTCTAATTGTCAGTGTTGCCGCAGTGTCCTTGTTTTTTGCAGCCTACCAAGTACGTACGGAAAAACGCCTGCTGCGCAACGACCTATCGCGCCGGGCGGAGATTCTTGGCGAAAGTCTCCAGGAAAGCGTCGAGCCATTGCTTGACCGTGGGGCGGAAAAGAACTTGCAGCGTCTTGTCGAGCGGTTCGGCCAGCGGGAACACTTGAAGGGCGTAGCTGTGTACAACGGCGCCGGCGCCGCGCTGGCGATCACGCCCGGATTGTCACAAGTTTTTAGGTTGCGGCCTGGGACTGCAACGCGCGCTTTCCAGAAAAACGCGGGAGTTGGCGAATTCCTGAGCGCTCAGCAGAGTCCTTCTCTTAACGCGGAGGAAGCAGCTCCCATGCACATCTACGCTTTGCCGCTGCACCGTAATGGAGAAGTCGCAGGAGTGCTGGCTCTCTTCCACGACACGAGTTACATCGACGTGCAGGTCTCCCGCACCCTGCGGGATTCCCTGCTCAGCGCATTGTTTCAGACGCTTCTTATCACGGGACTTGCGCTAGTACTTGTCCGCGTGACGTTCACGGAACCGCTGACGCGCACGGCCAACTGGTTGCGAACGCTTCGAATGGGACAGCCAACCCCGACGTCAGAGCTTCCGAAAGGCGAAATCCTCGATGAAATACATCGCGAAGTAACGCACCTCGCACATGACCTGCACACCGCGCGTGCAGTTGCGGAGGTTGAAGCGCGCTTGCGTGAATCGAACGCCTCGATTTGGACGGCGGAGCGCCTGCGGGTCAGCCTGCGAAACAAACTCCAGGAGAAGCCGCTCTTCCTGGTCTCGAACCGCGAACCGTACATGCACGTGTTCAATGAAAAGGACAAATCGATCGAGATGATCGTGCCGGCGAGCGGCGTAGTCACGGCACTCGAGCCGATCCTCCTGGCATGCAACGGAACGTGGATTGCCAACGGCTCAGGCAACGCCGACCGCGAAATTGTTGACGAGCGCGACCATTTGCGCGTTCCACCCGATCGGCCGAGTTACACGCTGCGGCGCGTGTGGCTTAGCGACGAAGAAGACAAAGGCTACTACGAAGGTTTTTCGAATGAAGGATTGTGGCCGCTCGCGCACATTGCGCACACGCGACCCATTTTTCGTCCCGAGGACTGGCTGCAGTATCACAAAATCAACCGGCGGTTTGCGGACGCTGTTCTGGAGGAAATGGAGGGCACCGAATCGCCGATACTCCTCGCGCAGGATTATCACTTCGCGCTGCTGCCGCGAATGGTCAAGGACGCACGGCCCGACGCGCGAGTGGCGATCTTCTGGCACATTCCCTGGCCGAACGCGGAAGTTTTTGGGATTTGTCCGTGGCAGCGCGAGCTCGTCGATGGCCTTCTCGGCGCCGATCTAATTGGCTTTCACGTTCAATCACACTGCAACAATTTTCTGGAGACAGTGGACCGCGCCCTCGAGGCGCTGACGGAATGGGACCGCTTCGCGGTAAACCGCCAGGGCCACATCACCCGCGTACGGCCTTACCCCATCAGCGTAGCGTTCCCGGAGAATTCCAATGCGATCAGCGCGTCGCGCAGCTCCGGCGAAGAACGCGCCGCGCTTTGCGACGAGATGCGCATCGAGGCTTCACTCCTCGGCGTGGGCGTGGATCGCATTGATTACACCAAGGGAATCCTCGAACGCTTCCGCGCCCTGGAACGCTTTTTCGAGCTAAACCCCGCCTACCAGCAACGCTTGACGTTTGTGCAGATCGGCGCACCCAGCCGTACGGACATTGAGCGCTACAAGAATTTCCTCGACGAAGTCAGCGCCGAAGCGGAGCGGATCAACCTGCGTTTCCAGACGGCACGCTGGAAACCCATCGTGTTTCGCAAAAAACACCATTCGCACGAAGAGATTGCGCGCTTTTACCGCGCTTCGTCCTTCTGCATGGTGACCTCGCTGCACGATGGAATGAATCTAGTGTCCAAGGAATACGTAGCCTCGCGCGAGGACGAGCAGGGAGTGTTGATCCTCAGCACTTTTGCAGGCGCAGCGCACGAACTTTCGGACGCGCTGCTGGTCAATCCCTATGACGTTTCGCAACTCGCTGATTCCATCCATCGGGCGCTGGAGATGACCGAAGAGGAGCAAGCCCGGCGGATGCAGCGCATGCGACACACGGTACGCGAACATAACATCTATCGGTGGGCTGCGAATCTCCTCTCTGACCTAACGGAGATTCGCGTCGAATTGACGGAACGAATGGAGGCGCCCCAGGCAACATGATCCGGCAAGTTACGTCCATGATCTTGCGGCGCGGCGAGAGCGCTTCCGCATTGTTCAGCGAAAAGGAGTCTTTCACGTGAACGCGGCGGAAACCCCGTTCGAATTCGTCACCGTTTCGTATCTCACGCGAATCGGCAACCAATCCGCCGGGACACTCGCGGAGTTGTTAACCGGGTTGGAGCACTGCAGCGACGCATCCATTTTTCATCACACGTTTCAAACCCTGGGCAGCCATCACTTCCTGACCGAGGGTTTTTCGAACGACTTCGCGCAATGGCTGCTTTCGGACACGAACCGAAACGATCTTGCCGAGCAGCTTGCGGTGCTTGACATTCGCGACTACGTTTCGATCGCGGCGTTGCGCAGCGACCTGTGCCGCGTGGTCGCCGACTATTGCACGGCCTATCCACACTTCGCGGGCCAGTCCGCGCTGGAACGGTTTTATTTTTGCGAGAGCGTGGAAGTCACTGTCCCTCTCGGCCGGAACGCCCGAACGCTGGATGAATTTCGCGATGGCATAGCGCATCTCAGCCATTCCGGTTTCTATTTTCATTTTATTTCTTCCCGGCTGAGACTGCAGCTGCGGACCAACGACTTCTCGCACTGGCTTGCCGACGGATTGGGATTGCGAACGCTCAGTGAAAGCGTGAACCACATCGATATCTACACCAACACCTTGGACAGCGCGCGCGCCAAACTCCTCCGGCTAATCGATCGTGAGTCGGAGTAGGAATCATGATCGCTCATAGCCCCCTCCACGGATCCGGACAAGCGGGATTCCCGCATCCGGCTCTTGCCTTAGGTGATGACGCCCATGCGACGGAGAGGGTAGGGATGACAGACGGTAGGCATAGGCAGCCAGCGAGTGATGAGGCGCCGCATGCGATCCCAGAGGACGCGGCTGTTTTGGCTGCGCCGCGAAAGAGCACGATGCCAAAGCCGTCCTACTTGGAATCGAAAAAGAGCCAGCGCCGTGTTGTTCATGGGCAGTCCGTAATACCGGATGTGTCCACGCACCACCGCTTGCAACCACTTGCCCTGTTCGGGGATGGGTTCGTGCATACGTCGCTGAAGTTCGGCCTTCACCTCGTTCAGTTTCGCCTGCAACCTTTTGCGTATCGTTTGCCGCAACACCGTAAACCGTCCATTGCTCCTCTTCTTTACGCAGATGTGCGTAAAGCCAAGGAAGTTGAACGTCTCCGGTTTCCCTTCGCCACGCCACTGCCGTTGGTCGATCGCAAACGGACCGAACTCCAGCAGCCGCGTCTTCTCGGGATGCAGTTCCAGGTTGAACTTCCTCATTCGTTCCGTGAGTTCCGCTCGGAACTGATCGGCATCCGCTTTGTCCCTGAATCCAACCACGATGTCGTCTGCGAATCGCACGACGATGACATCGCCGTGCGCGCACTTCAGACGCCACGCCTGGACCCACAGGTCGAATACGTAATGAAGGTAGACGTTCGCCAAGAGCGGCGAAGCACTTCCGCCTTGGGGCGTCCCTTCTTCCGTCCGTATTCGCTTCCCATCCTCCAGCACGCCGGCCCGCAACCATTTCTGGATGAGCCGCACGACGCGCCGGTCTGCCACCCGATGCTCGACGAACTTCACAAGCCATTCGTGGGAAAGCCCATGGCTGGTAGGGACAAGCCTTGGAGCGGTAGCCTTGGCGGAGCCTCGCCGGAGCTGCCTCTTTCGGGGCAGTGCCCTCACCGAGCCGGCATGGCTCCTTGTACCCGTCCCCCCACGCAGAACCCGGCGTGCAGTTTTCCTGCACCGGGCTCCCCAGGTCGCACTCACAGCCAAGCCTTGTTAGACGGTCGCATGACGAGTCTCCGCGTACGGCAGTTCGAACCACGCGCTGTTCGTGAGGTAGCTCCAGAACAGCCGGTGCCGCTGGCTGCGTCTGCGCAGTACACGGATCCACTGCAACTGAACCTCGTGCCGTACCGCGTCGAGTCTCCGTTTGCAGTGGTGCAGTCCGAAGTACTGAAAGAAACCACGCAGCATCGTCGTCAACTGCCGCTGCTGGTCTCGTCGCTTCCAGTGCCGATGGTCCGAGAGCCACTCCTTCGTGCGCGCCAGAAACTTGCGACAGCTTTTCCGGCTCGGGAGGCGAACTACCGCAAATTTCCCGCGGCGGTCCGTTCCGCATACGTGCGTGAAACCCAAGAAATCAAACGCCTCGGGTCGCTCGTCGTATTCCGCCTTTCTGTCAGCGGCGAAGCGTCCGAAGAGAAGCATCCGCGTTTTATCATCGGCCAGTGCCAGGTAAAACCGCGCGAACCTATTCCGCAGGTAACGGTCGAACTTCTCCGCGTCCCGCTTGTATTGGAAACTCACCACAAAATCGTCAGCGAACCGCACCAAATAAGCCTCCTCCTGGAACCGTCGTCGCACCTTTTTCTCGAACCACAGGTCGAGCACAAAGTGCAAATACCCGTTAGCCAGGAGAGGGCTGAGCGGACCACCTCGGCGTCCCGGAGTGAGTTTCTTACGCGGCTGAATACCCGGCCCGCACGTTCCCCTGTCAACGCTTCGACGCCGCCCTTGCGAGCGGCTCCGCATGACTCGGGGCCGATATGGGTCGCTAATCCACTTTCGTATGACTTTTTCATTCACTACACCTCGCCGGTTTTAACCGGCGCACAAGGAGAAAAACATGAGCGAGACGCTGGCCCTCGGACGCATTCCGCTGGATGACTATGCCGAGTTGCTTGGCGCGGGTGAAATCGAGGAGCTGCGGGCGCTGGCGAGTCCGCTGCATGGGCGGAGCATCCAGATGGTGAATTCGACAGCCGTTGGCGGCGGCGTGGCGGAAATCCTCACTCGTCTGGTGCCTTTGGCGGAAGAGCTGGACCTGAACATCAAATGGGAGGTAATAAGCGGCGGCGAAGATTTTTTTGAGGTAACCAAAGCGTTCCACAATGCGTTGCATGGAGCGCCGTATCACGCGAGCCAAAAAGACTTTGATATTTTCCTGGCCTACAACCAGAGGAATCGCGAGAAGCTCGCACTGGATGGCGAATTCGTGGTCATCCACGACCCGCAGCCGGCGGCGCTCATCGAGGCGCGCAAGCCAGGAGCAAATCATTGGGTGTGGCGCTGTCATATCGATTTGTCGCATCCCAACCGGGCCGTATGGGATTTTCTGGAGCAATTTGTTTCGAAATATGACGGTGCGATGTTTTCTTCGCCGGAGTTTTCGCGGCAGCTTCCTATTCCGCAATACCTCTTTTATCCGGCCATCGATCCACTTTCGGAAAAGAATTGCGAATTGGAGCAGGAGTTTATCGCGCAAGTGCTTGCCCGTTACGGCATAGATCCACAGCGCACAATCCTGACGCAAATATCCCGGTTCGACCGGCTAAAGGACCCCGTTGGCGTGATCCGTGCCTACCGCATCGTGAAGCGATATTTCGATTGCCAACTGGTCCTTGCCGGGGGCAGCGCGTCGGATGATCCTGAAGGGTCTGTAGTACTAAAAGAAGTTTTGCGAGAAGCCGACGGCCACCCCGACATCAAAGTGCTGGAATTGCCGGCCTGGGCGCCTCTGGAGGTGAATGCGTTGCAGCGCGCATCGACGATTGTGCTCCAGAAAAGTTTGCGCGAAGGATTCGGGCTCACGGTCTCGGAAGCGCTGTGGAAAAAAAAACCGGTAGTGGCCTCGGCTGTGGGTGGGATTCCCATCCAGGTCATTCACAAGCACACCGGATTGCTGGCGCATTCGGTAGAAGGCACTGCGTATCAGATTCGCTTTCTACTGTCGCATCCGGAGATTGCCGCAAAGCTAGGGGAGCACGGGCACGAGCACGTGAAAGAGAATTTTCTCATTACGCAAAAACTGAAACGCTATCTTACGCTCCTGCTGACCCTGGCCCGTGGATCGTGAGAGGCCCGTAAGTCCACTGGCAACTCTATGTTGGGGGATCTCATCTAAGGAGAAGAGGCAGAAGCTTCACCCCACCCGAAGCCAGCCCTGCTTTTTGCAATCCTATTACATCTGTGCAAGGAGAACACGAATGAAGCGTGTCGCACTTCTGCTATTTGTGACAGGTTGGCTGATGCCGCTGGCCAAGGCGCAAGATCACTATCAAGTGGGCGGCTACGGCGATTATTTCCGTATCTCACAAACAAAAACCAACATGGCTGGGCTGGGAGCACGAGTGGGTTACAAGGCGTTTTCGCACGTCATGCTAGAAGGCGAGATGAATTATGACTTCGAACAGGCCTTCACCGAGGGATTTACGAACCCGAGCAATCCCAGCAGCGTCACATTTGTTCCTAGCAATCTCAGAGTCCTGCACGGACTCTTTGGCCCCAAGATTGTGGCTGGCCACGGCGCGATTCGTCCCTTCCTGACACTGAAGGGAGGTTTCATTAATTTCAGGCTGGATGCCAGAAACCCTAGCCTCTCGACGTTTGTGAGCTCGGTGAACAATTTGCGAGCGAACAACGTGAGCGGAACTCTTTATCCGGGGGCCGGACTGGAAGGGCATATTGGTCCAATGGGTCTACGGCTTGAAGCAGGCGATGAAATGTACTTCGCCGGCAGCGCTCATCATAATCCACGTATAGCCTTCGGACCGTTTCTTCGATTCTAAAGATCGAACCTCTCCGCAGCCGCCGAGTCATCATTTCACGCTCCGCTCTTTCAAGTAAGAAGGAGCGGGGCGTTCGATTTTCGGCCGTTCACTCTCTAACGCATCCAAGACATCGTTCAGGTCTGGCAGATGGTTTCTCCGAACATCATTGCGACGCAGCAGATTTGTCGCCGAGAGCGCTGCCCAAATGTTCGTGATGCTGACGAAGAAGGAATTGGTCGGTCATACCGGCAATGTAATCGCAAACGATGACGTGTCGCGATTCCGTTTGCGCAAGTTCTTCATAGAACGACGGCATCGTACCGCGACGATCTGCATAGTAAATGAAGAGTTCCTCCAAACACTTCACGGAGCGGTCGCGGTCCTCCGCGATGGCGGGGTGGTTGTAAATGCGTTTGAAGAGGAACCGCTTAAGCTCACCGTTTCGGGCAGCCGCGGCATCGCCGAAGCCAGCGAGGCGATTTGGCGCCTGGCGAATGTCTTCCACGGAGGAAGTATGGGAGGCCAGGACGCGCTGCTGGGTAGTCTCAATTAGACTAGTTGCCAAGGCATCCAAAACACGTTTAAGGGCTTCGTTGAAGACGAGCTTTTGACGGGCGCCGCGATGCGCGGAATTGACTTGCGCGTAGACTTCGCCAAAAAACGGAACTTCCTTGCACAAGACAACGAGATCCAGAAGCCCGGCTTCAAGCGCGTCGTCAGTATCCGCAGTGTTGTACGCAATCTCATCGACCCAGTCGATGAGTTGTGCTTCTAAAGGCGGGCGCAAATCCAGAAGATACTCCGCAAGCGGCGGAAATTCCGCCGCGGAATAATCGCGCGAATGCTTGATGATGCCTTCGCGAACTTCAAATGTAAGATTCAACCCCGGAAAATCGAGGTACCGCTGCTCGAACTGTTCGACGATACGCAGCGCATGCAGATTGTGATTGAAACAGCCGCCTTGTTCGCGCATCAATTCGTCAAGTTTGCGTTCGCCGGCGTGGCCGAATGGCGGATGACCGATGTCATGGACAAGAGCGAGCGCTTCGGCAAGCTCCGTGTTCAGTCCCAGTGCCGAAGCAACGGTGCGGGCAATTTGCGCGACTTCCAGCGTATGCGTCAGGCGATTGCGGAAATGGTCCGAATAGCGCGTAGTGAATACTTGCGTCTTGGCTTCGAGGCGGCGAAACGCACGAGAATGGATAATCCGATCGCGGTCACGCGCGTAGTCACTGCGGTAAGGGTGAGACGGTTCGGCATAACGCCGCCCGCGGGATCGTTCGGCGCGCATCGCCCAGGGAGCAGGAGTGGTGACTGGTTCGATGGGCCGCTCCGTCATAATTCCGGCTGAACCACGCGAATGCTCAGGCCCAGAGCAAATCAGGATTTCGGCAAAAGCGCATCAAGGCCGCGATCGGCTTGATCCGCAATCATGGTGTCCGGAAATTCCTTTTTGATTTGCTGGTAGATGCCGGCGGCCTCCTTCGGATTGGAATTGCGAAGGATGCCTGCAAGTTCTAGAAGCACCAATGGCCGCGGCACAAGAGCACTCTGCTCGTCCGCCAAGACGCGAAAGATTTTGATGGCATCGTCTGGCTTGCCGGTGCGGGAGTAAATGATCGCCGTCTGATACTGCGCCATGGCCGCGAGCTCTTTGTCGCTGCCTCCGCTGATCTTCTTCAGTTCTTCGAGAGCCTGATTGTGGCGATCGAGGTCCTCAAGACAAAGCGCCGCGTAGTAGCGTGCGAGCTTCCCGGGATTCGTGCTGGGATATTTGTCGGCAACTTTGCTGAACTTTTGCACGGCGTCCTGGGCACGCGCTGCTTCATCGGCAAAGAAAAGGGCGTTGGGGTCGGAGGGGTCAGGAGCTGAGGCGATGCGGCCCTGATAGACCTTCATCGCGACGTCAAAAGCAGCCGATGCGTCCACAGTCTGCCGGTCGATATAAAACTTCCAGCCCCCGTAGCTGAGCGCCGCAAACAGTGCGACCAACACGACGATGAGCGTAAATTGCCCGTGAGAGATGACAGCTTCGGCACCGTGCTCGATGGTTTCCTTGATTTTGTCCTGTTTCAGCTCTTTGCGCGAAATATGTTCGGACACACGAACTCTCCTGATTCGTTTGGAATGTATGATTCTAGCACAAGAAGCTGATCACCGATGGCCAGGACATGGGCTTCGGACGCGCGCCGCAGATTTTACCCTTCCGTCCGAAAAACGCCGGGCGTGCCCCAAAGGGAATCGAATGGTGCTAATTTTAAAGCATGCAGACGGCTTGCATTCACTGTGGCGCGGAACACTTGCTGAAAGATGGGCAATTCGGCGGCCATACGAAAGTGCAATTCAAATGTTCGAGTTGTGGGAAGACCACGATTGTGGAGATCAAGCGGCGCGTGGATTCGACAGTCGTGATGTCCCCGCTTCCCTCGTTTGCAAAGGCTAACGCCACAAGTTCAAATCTGAATTTGCCGCCCGCTGATCCCGGGTTGCGCCTCCCTGAAAACGCGAAAGTTGTGCTCAACATTTTGTCAGGCCCATCGAAAGGCGAAAGTCACACGCTGAAAAAACCACGGGTTGTGCTGGGCCGCAAGGGGGCCGATATTCCGGTGAATGATCCTGAAATTTCGCGGCATCACTGCCTTCTAGAAGTAAGGGACACGTACATTAACCTCAAGGACTTGGATTCGACCAATGGCACTTTCTTCGACGAAGAGCGCGTGCGGGCGGCCATGCTGCGTGACGGCACGGAGTTTCGAATCGGCGGTAGCCTTATTCGCGTGAATTTCCAGAAGAAGTAGCCGGGCCTCCATTCTCCTCAAGGTAGTTCCTTGGCGATGGATTTCCTGCGATTAGCGTTGTGAGATACTAGCGCCGGGTACAAGATAATCCGGAGTCCGATGATCCGTCTCTCCGCCTGCATAATTACCTTCAATGAGGAACGCAACTTGGCGCGAGCTCTGGAATCGATCCAGGGAATTGCCGATGAGATTGTGGTCGTAGATTGTGGAAGCCGCGACCGCACTGGAGAAATTGCGAGAGAGCACGGCGCGCGCGTAATTACGAACGCGTGGACAAATTTTGCAGAACAGAAAAATATCGCTGCGGCAGCCGCGAACAACGATTGGATTCTCTCACTGGATGCTGATGAAGAGCTGAGCCGTGAATTGCGCGGCTCAATGCTCACTTGGAAGCACAAAGAACCAGAATTTGCGGTTTACGAGTTTGCGCGGCGAGCCTGGTACGTTGGAGGCTGGATCAATCACTCGGGATGGTATCCGGACCGTCAACGGCGGCTATACCGCCGCGATGTGGCACGTTTTTGGGGAATCGTTCACGAGGCACTGCGATTCCAGGGCGAGCCGGGGCGACTTGGCGGAGACTTGCTTCATTACACGATTCGCTCTTTTTCGGAACACGAGGAGAAGGTCGAGCGGTACGCCACGCTTGCAGCGCAGCAGATGTGCGCTGCCGGGAAGCGGAGTTGGCGCGCAGCGATGTGGCTGGCAACGCCATGGAACTGGTTCAACAGTTATGCGCTACACCTGGGGTTTCTCGACGGTTCTCGCGGATGGGTCATCTCGCGGATGGCGGCGCGAAGCACATGGTTGAAGTTCAAGAAGCTTGGGGAGCTCGTTGAATCAGGGCGGCACGCGGGCACGCACTCATCATGAGGATCCTGTATGTGGACCTCGAGCGGGAATGGCGCGGCGGGCAAAGTCAGGCACTGCTGACCGTAAGGGGACTTCGCGCTCTCGGGCATGACGCGCAACTGGTTTCCGTGCGGGAATCACCGTTGGCTCGGCGCACGGCTGCTGCGGGCATCCCGGTGCACGAGGTCCGTAAGAATGCTCGGAGGGCTAGCGCAACTCTTCTTCTTCGTAAATTGCTTTCACAGCAGAATTACGACGTTTTTCATGCCAATGAGCCACACGCGCTTACCGCCGTGTGGTTGGCTGGAGCGCAAGAGCGTACTCGCATCGTGGTTTCTCGAAGAGTGGCGTATCCGCTCTCGGCCAGTGGACTGGCGGGGAAGCGCTATCGGATAGCGCGGCGCATCGTGGCAATTTCCCACTTCGTGGAGAAAAGCGTTTTGGAATCGGGCGTGCCACACGAGAGATTGGCTATCGTCTATGAAGGCGTGGAGGTTCCCCCTTTACCGACGCAGGAAGCACGGCAACAAGCACGGCGGCGCTGGAGCGTAACTGAGAGCGAAAAACTTTTGGGATGCATCGGGTATCTGTTGCCCGAAAAAGGCCAGGAAATCACCATACGCGCGCTTTCAACCATAGGCACGAAGGTTCCCCGAGCGCGTCTGTTGTTGGCTGGTGACGGCCCCTGCCGCGCTGGCCTGGAAGCGCTAGTGCAACAACTGGGGATGCAAGACAAAGTGATCTTTGCGGGGTTTGTTGAGGACGTGACCCAAGTTTACGCCGCACTCGATGCTTTTGTGTTCCCGTCGTTGGCTGAACCGCTTGGCACTTCGCTCCTGGCGGCCATGGCTTGGGGACTTCCAGTGCTGGCGGTGGCGAGCGGTGGCGTGCCGGAGTATGTAAAAGACGGCGACAACGGATTGTTGGCGGCGCAACCTGATCCGAAGCTATTTTCGACCAGCATGTTGAGGCTACTGAATGACGACTCGTTGGGAATCACACTTGGCCAGAACGCGCGGCGCACCATCGCGGAACAGTTTTCAGCGGGCCGCATGGTCGAAAACACGATTCACATGTACGAGGATGTCTTGCAAGAGACGAAGAAGAG
>DASQYT010000326.1:0-5863 GCA_035639075.1 Candidatus Elarobacter sp. | reverse complement strand
GCTGCCGTAATGGACATGAGCTTCGCCAATCAAGCGCTCTCCGCCGAATATCTGCGCGCGAATCACAAGACACTAAAGCCGCAGGTGTACGTCGTTCCCGAGCACTTGGACAAGGAAATCGCGCGCCTTAAGCTCGATTCCATGGGCCACCGGCTCGACAAGCTAACGCCTGAGCAGGAACACTACCTGGCCTCCTGGAACGAAGGCACGTAATTTGGAGTGCGACGGCTCTGTTGCCCTTACGCGAAGGGCCGCCGCTTTTCCTTCTCCCAGCGGCGTCGTCAGGCAAAGTCGGAACAGATACTGCGTCCATTCGCATTTCCTGATATCTTTTTCAGCTTGACGAACACCCATGTGGGATCTCTGCACCAACGCCCTTGACACGGCCAGGCTGCGCGGCGCTGCTTACCGTGACGTGCGCGTCATGCATCTCCGCCAGCGTGACCTCACGACCAAAAACGGACAGGTCGGCACACTTTCACAAAGCGAATCGGTTGGCCTCGGCATTCGCGTGCTGGCCGACGGTGCCTGGGGTTTTGCTTCCACGGATCGCTTGACGCAGGATGGCGTCGCCACTTGTGCGGCGCACGCGGTTTCCATAGCGAAAGCTTCGGCGCTCGCGAAACGGGGCGAAGTGGTTCTTGCGCCGGAGCAAGCCTACGTGGACAGTTGGCAGAGCCCGTTCCGTAAAGACCCGTTCGAAATCCCTCTTGAAACGCAACTCGCCCTGCTGCTGGGTGCCGACGCCGAAATGCGCCGCGTTAAAGGCGTCACCCTCACGGAAACGGACATGCAATTCCGTAAGATCGATTCCTGGTTCGCTTCCAGCATCGGCTCGCGTATTCATCAGCGCAAAGTGATTTCCGGCTGCGGCATTGCCGCCACTTCGTTTCAAGGCCAGGAAATTCAAAAGCGTTCTTATCCCAATAGTTTTGGCGGCCAGCATGCTCTCCAAGGATATGAACTCGTCGATTCTCTCGATTTGATGAGAAATGCTCCCATCATCGCCGAAGAAGCCGCCGCGCTCCATTCTGCCTCGCAATGCCCTGAAAAAATCGGCACGCTTATCCTGGGTGCCAGCCAGCTCGGCTTGCAGATTCACGAATCGATTGGCCACCCCATCGAGCTGGACCGTGTCCTCGGCCAGGAAGCCAATTTCGCCGGCACGAGTTTTCTGACTCTCGATCAGTTGAACAAACTTCAATACGCCTCGAGCATCGTGAACGTCGTCGCTGACGCGCGGCTTGATCACGGCCAGGGCTTGGGCACTTTTGCTTACGACGACGAAGGGGTTCCCGCGCAGTGCACCGACATCATCAAAGCGGGAAAATTCCGCGGCTATTTATCCAACCGCGAAACCGCGCATCTTGTGGGCCTGGACCGCTCTTCCGGAACCATGCGCACCGAAAGCTGGAACCGGCTGCCCATCATTCGCATGACCAACGTCAGCCTGCTCCCGGGCACATGGGACTACGACGATCTCATCGCCGACACCAACGATGGAATCCTGATGGAGACGAATCGCTCCTGGTCCATCGACGACCGTCGCTACCAGTTTCAGTTCTCGACCGAAATCGGCTGGGAAATCAAAGGCGGGAAGAAAGTGCGCATGCTGAAAAATCCAAGCTACAGCGGCATCACTACGGAGTTCTGGAATTCCTGCGACGCCATCTGCAAGTTCGATTACTGGACGCTTTGGGGCACGCCCAATTGTGGAAAGGGCCAGCCCATGCAAACCATGGGCACAGGCCACGGGGCCTCGCCGGCGCGTTTTCGCAACGTGCGCATTGGAACGGCCTTTTCAAACCAATGAAATCCGCCACCAAGTCAAAGAGGGTGAGCGCGTTCGCCTCCGAGCTTCTCCCTGAGCGCGAACTTCGCCGCATCGCTGACACAGTCCTTCGTCTGGCGAAATCCACGGCAGCCGAAGAAACCGAAGTCCACGTCGACGAAGTTGCCAACGCGCTGACCCGTTTTGCTAACAACGCCATCCACCAAAATGTCGCCGAGCACGGCCTCACGGTTTCGATTCGCACCGTCACCGACGGGCGAACCGCGCGCGCCACGACGAATCGCTTCGACGAAGACTCGCTCCGCTCCACGGTCGAAGCCTCTCTCTCCCTGGCGCACAGCCAGCCGAAAATCCCCAACCTCCTGCCGATACCTGGCAACCAGCGCTATCGCCGGGTAAACCGCTTCATTAAACACACCGCCGCCCTCTCCGCCGAAGATCGGGCCCGCGCCGTTCGCCGCGCCTGCGACTTAGCCGTCAAGAAAGGCCAGGTCGCCGCCGGAATCTTTTCGAACGGCCAGAGTCAGTCCGCCTTGGCAAATTCTCGCGGCCTTTTTGCCGACTATCGCGAAACGCATTCGGAGTTTTCTGTCACCATGCAGGAAGGCTCCGCGGCAAGTTGGGCAAAAGCCAACTCCGCCGACGTTCGCGCCTTCGATCCGCAGAAGCTCGCCGCCCGAGCCGGCGAAAAGGCACATCTCGCCGTGAACGCACGCGAGCTTGCCCCCGGTCGTTACACTGTCATCCTCGAACCCGCTGCTGTTCTCGACCTTGTCGGTTTTCTTTTTTACGATTTCTCCGCCACCGCACTCGCGGACAAGCGCTCCTGCCTGAACGAACGCATGGGCAAGCGGCTCTTCGGCCAAAACATCAGCATCACCGACGACGTTTATCATCCCCTGCAGCAGGGCGCTCTGTTCGATGGCGAAGGAGTGCCACGTCAACGCGTCATGCTCGTGGACCGCGGCATCCCCAAGAATCTCGTCTACTCGCGCGCCGCCGCCAAAGCGGCCCACAAGCAGCCCACCGGGCACGGGTTCGCTCTTCCTAACGAATACGGCGAAGCGCCCATGAATCTGGTCTTCGGTGGCGGAGATTCATCGATAGAAAAGATGGTCGCCTCCACCGAACGCGGCCTCCTTGTCACTCGCCTCTGGTACATTCGCGAAGTCGATCCCTACGAAAAGGTCATGACCGGCATGACCCGCGACGGCCTGTTTCTCGTTGAGAATGGGCACGTTACTGGTGGCGTCCGCAACTTTCGTTTCAATCAGTCGCTCATCGAGATGCTAAAAAACGTGGAATTGCTCGGTCCCGCCGTGCGCGCCACCGGCGAAGAAGCCTTTGAGATGGTTGTACCCGCCATGAAGGTTCGCAACTTCCATTTCTCCGAAGTGACCAAATTTTAGCGATTCAGGCCTCTCAACCCTCACCTATCAAGAAATCAATTCACAGAATCAAAATTCTGCGTTGTACAACCACCCCCCTCCCGTTCGATAAACTGTTATGTCCTATCCGCATGGTCGAGGCCAGGGCGGTCAGCACGACGCGCGACCCCCTTCTGCTCGGGATCGTCACCCCAACTGGGGTCACCCGGACCATGACGCCTGCGGCACCGGATTCATCGCCCGCCTCGGCGGCGCTCCCAGTTACGAAATTGTCCAGATTGCGCTCTCAGCATTAGAACGCCTTACCCACCGCGGAGGCGTCGACGCTGACGGAGCCAGCGGCGACGGCGCCGGTTTGCTCACTTCGCTTCCGCAGCCCTTTTTCCGCGCCCGCGCTCAAGATCAGGGAATTGACCTCCCTGAAATGTTCGCGGTCGGTTTTGCATTTCTTCCTCCTTCCGTCGTTGACGAAGCGCGTGCAGCCGTTGAAGTCGCCGCGGACACCGAGCGCCTCCGCGTCATCGGCTGGCGTCGTGTCCCCGTAAACACCAATTCTTTGGGGCGCCGCGCCCTGGAAACAATGCCGGAGATTTGGCAGTTTTTCGTCGAGCCCTTCCATCCCGCGCGCGGAACAGCTCGCTTCGAGTGGCGTCTCTCCCTCTTAAGAAAACGCGCGGAATCGCTCTTGCCCCCGCGCTGTTACATCTGCTCGCTTTCTTCGCAAACCATCGTGTATAAGGGATTGCTCACGCCCTGGCAGTTTCCCCAATTTTACGAAGACTTGCGCGATCCATCGTTTGCAACAAGCTTTGCTGTTTTTCACCAGCGCTATTCCACGAACACGCAACCTTCCTGGCATCTCGCGCAGCCGTTCCGTTACGTCGCGCACAACGGCGAGATCAATACCATCGTCTCGAACCGCCGCTGGCTTCGTGCCAAAGCCGCCGAATTCCGCGCGCGCCTCACTGTGGGCTCGTGGTTCCCGCTTCTTGAAGAGAACGTCAGTGATTCCGCGAGTTTCGATAATGCTTTCGAGCTTCGCCTCCTCGAAGGTCTGTCTTCCGAAGAAGCCATGCTCGCCATGGTTCCTCCGGCCTTTGAGAAAGATCCCCTGCTTTCGCGCGACGTCCGCAGTGCGTTGACCGCGCTTTCGCAGCAAAGCGAGCCTTGGGACGGCCCTGCCGCTTTGGTTTTCTCCGATGGCCAATTTGTCGGCGCGAAGCTGGATCGCAATGGCTTGCGCCCGCTGCGCTATACGCTCACGCACGATGGTTTGCTGATCGCCGGCTCCGAGACGGGCCTGGTCGATCTGGACGAATCTCGAATCGCCGAGCGCCAGCGGCTTGGCCCAGGAGAAATGATCCTCGCCAATCCCACCACCGGGGTTTTCTTGCGCTGGCGCGACATTCTCAAGCGCCTCGCCATTCAGCAGGCGCGTAATGCCATTCCGCAAAGGATGCTGGCCGCGTCGGTCACCGCGCCTACGACTCTCGTTAATGAACCAAAGCGCGTCGCTGCCGCTGCCGGCTGGACCGAAGATCAATTCAAGATTCTCTTTTCCGCGCTGACCCGCGGCAAAGAAGCGGACTGGAGCATGGGAGACGACGCGCCGCCCGCGTTTCTATCCGCGCTCCCGAGAACTTTGTGGGACTACTGCAAGCAACGTTTTGCTCAGGTCACCAATCCGCCTATTGATCCGTTGCGCGAAACTCACGTCATGTCTCTCGATGTCCACCTGAGAGATGGCATCACGCTGCCAAGCCCTGTGATTTCGGAGGGCCAGCTCTCGCAACTTTTCGCCATTCTCGGTCCCGAACAGCCCATCGACATTACTTTTCCTGCCGCCACGGGAGTTCTGGGGGCGCGCTGTAGTTTTGCTCAGCTTTCTTCTACCCCTCTGAGCAGCAGCGGGCGCCCGGGGCTCCTCCTCATTTCCGATCGCTCCATCAGCGCCGAACGCGCACCGTTGCCTGCTCTTCTTGCTACCGCGGCTGTATGGAAAGCCATGGTTCGTGAAGGACTGTCGGATGTGCCCCTGATTGTCGAATCGGCGCAGGTTTTTGATACCCATCATGTCGCCTTGCTTGTGGCCGCTGGCGCCAGCGCTGTGTTGCCTTACCTCGCGGATGAGTTTGCCGAATCTCTCGAACCGGGCGGCATGGAGAAAGCTCGCGGCGCCATAAACGCCGGTCTGCGAAAAGTTCTCGCTCGCATGGGCGTCTCTACGCTTGCCAGCTATCGCAACAGCCATCTTTTTGAAATCGTTGGCCTCTCCGAGGATCTCTGCGCGGAAGTTTTTGAAGACGCCGCCGATTATCCCGGCCAGAAATCCTTGGACGATCTGCTCTCCGATTATCTCCGTTTGCACAAGGCGGCATTCTCCGCCGAATTCGATGAACTACCGGATTCTGGCCTTTACCGTTTCCGCAAAGGCGCGGAACTTCACGCCAGTTCTCCCGAAGTCGTTCGCAGGCTTCACGCCCACGTCCGCGCGCCCGGCGCGAAGACCTACTCTGCGTTTGAAGAGTTGGCCGAGCACCAGGGCCCCGTTTTTCTGCGCGATATGCTTGATACCATTCCTGACACCGCCGTTCCTCTCGACGAGGTCGAGCCGCTCGAGTCCATCGTAAAGCGTTTCAGTACTCAGGCGATGTCTCTCGGCTCGCTCAGTCCGGAAGCGCAC
>DASQYT010000325.1:0-3569 GCA_035639075.1 Candidatus Elarobacter sp. | reverse complement strand
CACCAGTCCCGTCACCGCTCGCAGGATTCGCGGCTTGCGATCCAGCAGCGTGCCGTTGGTGATCAGCAGCAGCGAACGGTACTTGCATTCGAACCGCGCCGCCTCCGTCAATTCTTCGATGTCGGCTCGCAGCGTCGGTTCGCCGCCGGTAATCACGATAGAGTCGGTCTCTTTCCGGATGCGCTTCAGCAGATGAATCGTCTGTCGCGTCGGCAATTCGTCGCTGAACACGTCCGGCTCTTTTTGCGTGCAGTAGCTGCAGTCCAGATTGCATTTGTGCGTGACGTAGAACGTAACCGCGTACGGCGCTACCACTTTGGTCCGCAATACGCGCCGGCGCCACGCATTGCGAAAGTAAAGCTGAAAATTCTTCGCCACAAAAGGCGCTTGCCGCACCAGCCCGTGCAACAAGTCGCGCTTCGAGGGCGGCCGCTTATCCAGCGCATTGACAGGAACGAAGTTCGCCTTCTTTTCAGCCATAGGGGTTCAAGTCAGCCTACAGGACCGCCGTGGCCATGCCAAGAAAACAGTAGGGGCGCCGCCGAAGCAAACGCCCCTGTGGAAAATCAGCTAACCTTGAACCTCTGAATCAGTCCGTAAAAAATACGCCCACCGAGCTTCGCCCTTTCTCTGTTCCCGCGTCGATCCGCACCACGTACCCTCGCAGCTTCATCGATTGCAAACCATCCGACCCGGGCGCCTCCATCGTCACTTGCAGTTCCGACTGCAGCTGCGGCATGTGTTTCAGCGAAATCAGCGCTCCCTGCAAGGAAATGTCCCGGACCACGGTCTCTTCCTCGAAATCTTTTCCGCCTTCGGTCACGCCACACACCTTCGCGTGGAATTGCGCTTCGCGGCGCAGCGCCGTCCGCGTTCCCGGCATGTGCGCCTGTACGCGGTCGCCCGGCGCTCCGAGCGTCACCACCATCCCCTCGCTCGCTGCATACACCGAATCGAACTCTTCCCGCGCCTGCCGCAGGATCGAATCCACCATGCGATCCGTGGAATCCGGATCGTGATGGAAGAGCACCAGGGTTTTCGCCTCCACTTGCCGCGCCAATTTCGCCCCTTCCAGCCACGAAGAATGCCCCCAGCCTTTTCTCGTCGTCCCGAGTTGTTCCGGCGTAAATTGCGCGTCGTTAATTAAGATATCGGCTCCGGCGGCTAGTTCGCGCAGGCTCTCGTCCAGTTTCGCGTCCCCCGGCTCGTTGTCTGTGGCATAAGCCACGATCCCTGCGGGCGTCTCAATTCGAAATCCCAGGCAGCCTTGCGGATGATTCAGCCAGTACGCCGTGACTTTGTTCTCGCCAACTTTGAACGAATCGCCGCCGTCCAATTCCTTGAACTTTCGCTTCGCGCTCATCGCGGACATGTCCACGGGAAAATATGGAAGCGTCATCTGCGCTTCGAATACTTGTTTCAGGCTGCCGCGCCCGAGGAATTTTGACCGAAAGCTGTAAAACTGAAATTCGTTGTTCTCCACATAAAACGGCGAAAAAAAAGGAATTCCCTGGATGTGGTCCCAGTGATAATGCGTCACCAGGATGTGCGTCTCCGGCGTTTTTCCGCCGTTCGGCGCGGCCCACCGGCTCCCCAGCATGCGCAGCCCCGTGCCGCAATCCAGAATGATTTGTGTCCCGTCCGGCGCAATCAGTTCCAGGCAAGGCGTGTTGCCGCCGTAGCGCCACGTCGCCGGGTCGACCGTCGGCGTAGACCCGCGCACGCCCCAAAAACTCAATTTGGCGATGGGAACCGTCATTTGCGCTGAACGAAAAACCCCTGTATGCAGACTCGTTCCACGCCAACGCGCGGAACGCAAAGCTTGTTTCATGGTCGCAGCCGATGGAAGGACCGTCAATCAATTCGCGCTGGCAAAGTGTCATACTGCCTAATAAGCAAAGGACAGGCTGCACCAGTCAAACGAAGAATCATGAGGTGGAACGCCGAATGGGTCTGTTCCGGAGATTCAAAGGTTCTTGTTTTGCGAGAATGGTGCGCGGAACAATTATGAACTGATCGCATAGCCGTAGGCGCGGATGGCTTCAACGGCCTCGCTTCGACTTCCTGCATCCAATTGCTTCAGAACACGATGGATGTGATTCCTCACTGTAAACTCGGAAAGGTTCAAGCGAGAAGCGATTTCCTTGTTGGTGAGACCCTTGGCGACGAGAGCCATCAATTGCTGCTGACGGATCGTAAGATCAGGTTTTGGCGCCGATCGTTTGACTGGGCTCTCTTCGATTACATGGGCAACGAACCGGAATAGCGTGGAACAAAGTTCAGGAGGGCAGACGGCTTCCCCTCGGTGGACAGCGCGCACAGCAGCAACAAGCTCGGAAGCAGATGCATCTTTCAGCAGATAGCCCATGACTCCGGAACGAATGGCAGCCATGAACAGTTCTTCGTCAGGTTCCATTCCTATGAGTACAGCCTTGTAGGCGCCACGTCCCCCATTCTCGTGGGCAATATTTGCGGCAGGCCATGTCGTTTGAAGCGAGTCAATGAGCAGCACGTCGAATTGCGTTTCATGTACTGAGAACGCCATCGCATCGGCTGGCCCGTCGTGACTGACAACGACAATATCGGAGCGCTTGCGGAGCAGACGAATCAGCGCTTCGCGTAGCAGACGATTCTCCATCATCAAAAATACACGAATCGAGGAAAAGGGGACGCTTTCGTTCACGGGTTCCATTTTCTGCTCGGCTGCTGGGGTTCCGACCTAGAACGATGGCCCGGTCACGAAAAAGGCAAATGACCCAGTCATAGTCGGCAGGCGATAAAGTAGACTTCGTGCCTTACTCTGTCAAGTTAAATTAATGGAGTCGCCATAGTCATTTGAGAAAAGATAGTCCAAAGTTTACCTTTATGTTTAGGGCCATCCATTTGTACATATTTGTTGCGTTGTCTTGATGTCTGAATTGCCTCGAAAAGTCTAATTGCCAGCTTGAAAACGTCACCACTGTAACGTTTGGCTGACAGTTCCTCGCAATGGGAGCCGAGTATAGCTGATTGAGTCATCCTTAGGTATTCATGAGATTTGCATTGGTACATGACCTAAAGCGTACTAATCGTTCAAAATAGACATCTTTTGAATCTTCCCTTAACTAGCTGAAAAAATGGACACTTACCGACCGGCCCCTGAGTGGACCGAACTAGCCGTGCGCGGAGTACGCAATGCAAAAAGCTATCCGGGTCCTCGTGGCGAATCGTCCCCGTCTCATGCGAGAGCTCATACTCACGACATTTGCCGATCAACCTGACATCGAGATTGTCGGGGAAGTCGGCGAAGAGTCGGAGATCTCCGAGAGCGTAAAGAGAACTCTGCCAAATTTCGTGGTCATCGCTCTTGACCACCCCGGCAAGAGGCCCGCCATTTGTGACGAGCTGCTGCGTGAGCATCCGGAGGTGCGTGTCATCGCGGTTGCGCCTGAGAAGAACTCCATCGTCTATTACTGGGCTTCTCTCAATATTCATTCCAACGATATTGAAGCGTCTGAAGAGGGAATTTTGAACGCGATGCGAAGCAGGATGGTCGCGAACGGAGCAGATTGAAAGATTTCGTGCCCAGC
>DASQYT010000324.1:0-2036 GCA_035639075.1 Candidatus Elarobacter sp. | reverse complement strand
TAGCCGGTGGCGGAATGCTAAAAATCGTTAACCAAACGATTCGACCTGCGCTGCAACATCTGGGTTATGCGGAGGAAGAGATCGCGCGCATCATCGAGCATGTCGATCTCTTCGACACCATTGAGGATGCCACGCCTGGCGCCGATCACTCGGCCGTTCTCGCGGGAACAGCGGAGGCAGGCCGGCTTTATCCGACGCCGTTGCGGGCGGAGCATCTCCCGATTTTTGATTGCGCCTTTCGCGCGCATCTCGGGGAGCGCAGCCTCCATTACATCGCACATCTGCGAATGATGGCGGCAGCGCAGCCTTTCCTCAGTGGCGCGATTTCGAAAACGGTGAACATGCCGGAGAACGCGACCGTTGACGACATCATGAACACTTACGTGGAAGGATGGCGGCTGGGATTGAAATCGATCGCCATTTACCGCGATGGCTCGAAACGTTCCGCTCCCTTGAACACCAGAAAAACGCGCGACATGGGCTCGCTCGATGGAGTGATCGACGTCACAGTCGAGCGGGAAGATTTGCACAACCGGATTTTGGAACTTGAAAACGAAATCGCGATCTTGCGCGGACGGCCCTTTCGGCACCGCATGTCCGATACCCGCATGTCGTTGACGCACAAGTTCGAGATCGCTGGGCACGAAGGCTACATCACAGTGGGGTTATTCGACGATGGCGAGCCCGGTGAGCTGTTTATCACTATGGCGAAGGAAGGCAGCACGATTGGCGGCTTGATGGATACCGTCGGCACCCTCACTTCGATCGCCCTACAATATGGAGTACCCTTGGAAAGCCTGGTAAAGAAGTTCGCCTACCAGCGTTTCGAACCGAGCGGGTTTACCAAAAATCCTGATATCCGGAGCGCGACCAGCATTACCGATTACGTGTTTCGCTGGCTTGGCTGCCAGTTCATCAAAGGCTACAAGGAGGCGACCGCGCCGCATCGCGGGCAATCAGAACTGCCACTGAAAGAGCTTGCGGAAATGGAAAAGAAGGCGGTGAACCGGCCGGTGTCCGATCTGCCGCGCACGGCGGAAAAGGAATTAATCGATGTGATTACGAGCCATTCGCCGAACGAGGGAAATCCGAAGATGTTGAGCAAAGGCTACACCCACGCTGATCGGGTGAAGGTAGCCTTGGGCAACATGTTCATGGGCATAGTTTGCTCGGTCTGCGGCAGCGACAAAGTTATTCGCGCCGGGGCATGCGGTGTTTGCATGCAGTGCGGCACGAGCCAGGGCTGCAGCTAGATATGACCAGTTAGGAAGGGAAATTAGAATGCTAAGAAAACAATCGCACAAAGTTCGATAAGCGGACAATTTGTGAGAAAGAACTACGCTCGACCACACAAACGAACGACAGAATTTCAGCGGATCAGAAGAGGCCGTCGATAAGCAGTCATTCTGGCGGGTGTGACACGAGTCAGGGAGGTAACTGAAGCAGCACAGGAGGTTCAAATGAACGGTGTCTATGACGATAAGGTTCTCCACGAAGCTATTCGAAGCTTCATGGACGCAGGGCGGATTGCCACTTCAGCGGAGATGAGGCTGGTTTGCCATGGTCTCGCCAGCCTTGCGTTTTCCATCAACGAACTGCAGAAGCGTGTACATCTTGTTGAAGAGAAAGTTGGCGTGTCTCCAATGCGAGATATTCAGGAATTGCTTGGCGCTGCGACGTTCGAGTGAGGCGAAAGTCAATTGTAGACAACGGGCGAAGGCTCAGTTCTAAATGCGAAGCCGCTTGGAAGAGAAATAGGCGGTCTTTTTCTCGCACTGGTCCGGACGGGATGGTACGAGCCGCAGACCTTTCAGTTGCCGGACTAGCCAGGGATGCAGTTAAGCTGGTGGTGGGTTGCAGGGCCGAGAGGGATGCGGCCGTGTGGGCAAAGCTTGTCTTCCAGTTAACGCCGGAAGGAGAGATACGCCCTGCCCGCTTTATACAACTCGAGTCGCCTTGTGATTTCGCAGGCGAACGTTGCTTGGCCGAGCCGGACAGCGTGATCAACAGCTTTTGACGCTGTTTCTGCCGCCCGA
>DASQYT010000323.1:0-4334 GCA_035639075.1 Candidatus Elarobacter sp. | reverse complement strand
GAATTGCAGCAGATCCTTGACGAGGACAAAGCATGAACCATCATTCCATTTGGCCAGTGAAATAAAGGGATGAATGCCGGATATGGATACGCCATGGATCAAATTCGCGACACGCGACACGAACCGGGAGTACTTTGCGCTGCTCTCTTTCTTGCCGCTGAAGAAATACCGCGCGATTCCGGCATTCCTCAAGTTCTCATTCCAGATTCAAAAGCAATTGGGCGCTACCCCTGGGATCATCGGTTACTCACTCCGCGCAAAGATATTCACCCGGAATTTTTGGACGCTGTCCGCGTGGACTGACGAAAAGCAGCTGATGGATTTCGTCGCGAAGATTCCTCACGGGCAAGCGATGAAGGCTATGATGCCGCATATGGGGCCCACTAAGTTCACCAAGTGGAAGGTAATGGGATCGGCTTTGCCTCTGCAGTGGGAGGAAGCGATGGAGAGATCGAAAAAAGGGGAGCCATCATGAAGGAAGCTACCCTGCGCGTTTTTCGCGGCGATTCGAGCGGAGGGCAGACGGTTGACTACCGCGTCCCGGTCGCTCCCGGCATGGTCGTCCTCGACGCGCTCCATTACATTCAAGGGCATCTCGCTCCTGATCTCGCGGTTCGCTGGAACTGCAAAGCAGGGAAGTGCGGCTCGTGCTCCGCGGAAGTCAATGGCCGTCCGCGCCTGACCTGTAAGACGCGCATGGACGATCTCCCGCAGGACCAGCCCATCACCGTCTTGCCCATGAAATCCTTCCCGCGCATTAAAGACCTTGTCACCGACGTTTCCTGGAACTATCGTGTCAACCGCAAAATCCCTCCCTTCGAGCCGCGTAAGGGAGTGGAATGGAAAATCTCGCAGCTCGATGTCGACCGGGTTCAGGAGTTTCGCAAGTGCATCGAATGCTTTCTCTGCCAAAACGTTTGCCACGTTCTTCGCGAGCACGACAAGAAGGAACAGTTCGCCGGCCCGCGATTCTTCGTTCGAGTGGCCGGCCTCGAAATGCATCCGCTGGACGGACTCAACCGCGCGGGCTTGCTCAAGGATCAGCTTGGCCTGGGGTACTGCAACATTACGAAGTGCTGCACGGAAGTTTGTCCCGAGGAGATTCATATTACGGATAACGCCATCATTCCGCTCAAGGAACGCGTCGTGGACGAATTTTACGATCCCTTGACCATGCTGTTCCGGAAAATTCGCGGCGACTGAGTGCTAAAGGCAAGAATTTTACGCAGGCTTCGATTGAATGACGGGCCACGAAAGAGGAGGTCCCATGGGTTACCAACTAAAATCCATCTCCAAGGCGGGCATTCCCGAGGCGCTTGCCAAAGTCGAGCTATACCGTTACCTCAACGAACCGGAAGAGGCCGAATCCATTTGCAGGGATATCCTTGCGGTTGATCCGGAGCATCAGCTTGCTCGCCGCATGCTGGGCCTCTCCATCACCGACCAGTTTATCGGCGCCGCGAACGATCGCTATCTCGATGTTCAGTCCATTTTTCAGGGGCTGCGTGATCCCTACGAGCAGCTTTATTACACCGGTTTATTGCACGAGCGCCATGCGAAGACCCAACTGCTCGTCGGCTACGCGCCGCACACTCTCCTGCCGTTAGTGGAAGAAGCCATGCACTGCTTTGCGGAAGCGGAAAAAATCCGGCCTGCAGGCAATGACGATAGCATTCTGCGCTGGAATCGTTGCGTCCGGCTGCTGGAAAGCCGGCCTGACTTTCATTTCGAGCGTGGACCCGCCGCTTTTGACACGGAAGATATGCCGCCCGTCAGTTCGCCAGGGCGCCGCGCCGACGGCCATCACTGAAGTTACGGTGATTCTCTAGGCCGTTACGACGCGCTGAAATCGGCGCGCCAGTTTTTCATGCTCTTCGCCAATTTTCCGAGGCAGACGCGCGCCGAATTTGCCGAGGAACTGCCTGGACTCTTCCATCTCCGCATCCCAATCTTCCGGATTCACGCGCAGCAGTTCGCTCAACGCCTCGTTTGAAATCTTCATGCCGTCCAGCGTCAGCCCATTCTTTGCGGGAACGTAGCCGATGGGCGTTTCCTGCGCTGCGCCGCGGCCTTCCACACGCTCCAGAATCCACTTCAGTACGCGAACGTTTTCACCATACCCCGGCCAAAGGAACTTTCCATCGGCGCCCCTGCGGAACCAGTTCACATGAAAAATCTTCGGCGGCTTTGGTATTTTCTTCCCCATCTCCAGCCAGTGGCCGAAATAATCCGCCATGTTGTAGCCGCAGAAGGGAAGCATGGCCATGGGGTCCCGCCGCGTGATGCCTACCTCGCCTGCCGCGGCCGCGGTGGTCTCGCTCGCCATGGTCGCGCCCACGAATACGCCGTGCTGCCAGTCAAACGATTCATATACCAACGGGGCCACTCGGGCTCTTCGTCCTCCAAATATGAACGCCGATATCGGCACGCCTTCCGGGGCTTCCCACTTCGGAGAAATGCTTGGCGACTGGCGCGCCGGCACGGTGTACCGCGCATTCGGATGCGCCGCCGTGCCCTTGGATGGATCCCACGCCTCGCCCTTCCAGTTGATCAGCCCCGCCGGCGCATCGCTGCCAATTCCTTCCCACCACGGCTCCCGCCCGAGAGTCATCGCCACGTTCGTAAACAGCGTGTTCTTGTGCAGCGCACCCATCACGTTCTGATTGGTTTTCATACCCGTGCCCGGGGCCACGCCAAAAAAACCCGCTTCCGGATTGATGGCGTGCAAATATCCGTCGTCATCGATTTTCATCCACGCGATGTCGTCTCCAACGGTCCAGACGCGATACCCCTGGTTCTCGAGCGCCGACACCATCATTGCCAGATTTGTTTTTCCGCACGCGCTCGGGAACGCCGCGCCCATGTACGTCACTTTGCCGCCCGGAGATTCCAGCCCCAGGATCAGCATGTGCTCGGCCATCCAGCCCTGCTCGCGCGCCATCACGCTGGCAATCCGCAGCGCAAAACACTTTTTTCCGAGCAGCGCGTTTCCGCCGTAGCCCGACCCCACGCTCCAGATCAATTTCTCCTGCGGAAAGTGAACGATGTATCGCCGCGCGGGATCCAGGTCGCCCAGTGAATGCAGCCCCGGGACAAACTCGTTCGAAGCTCCCAGCCGCTCCATGGCCACCTTGCCCATTCGCGACATGATCCGCATGCTCGCCACCACGTACGGGCTGTCTGTCACTTCCACGCCAACTTTGCTGATCGACGAGCTCAACGGCCCCATTACGTACGGCACCACGTACATCGTCCGGCCGCGCATTGCTCCATCCAGCAGCGCACCCACTTTTTGTTTAGCGGTGCCAGGGTCCATCCAGTTGTTCGTTGGTCCGGCTTCTTCCCTTTCGGGAGAGCAGATGAAGGTCAGATGCTCGGTTCGCGCCACGTCGTTTGGGCTGCTGCGATGCAAGTGGCAATTCGGGAAGGTCTTCTCGTTGAGCGTGAACGAACCCCCTTGCTGCAGCATCTCCGCGATCATCCGCTGGTACTCCACTTCGGAACCATCGCAATACACCACGCGGTCCGGCTTCGTCAGCTTAGCCGCCTGATCAACCCAGGTTTCTAGTGGAGTTGCCACGCTCATCCCCCTGCTGGCCTAATGTTTCGACGCCGCACGGTCCAAAATACCGCATCCCGGCCGCTTGAGGCGCCGGTGACACTCTGCATGATGACCCCAACCAGGGCGGGGTCGTGGAGCGATTGGACTCGGCCATGCCAACAGGCCTCTGCAATGGCGGGAAATTCCGGCCAGGCTGGCAGGCGCATTCTTCTACCCGCCCCAGTCTATGTTACCCATCGCCGGGCGCGCAAGCGGCCCTCCGCCGCGCTGACTCGTGTTTTCTACCTGCTGTAAACTCGTCACCGTGCTCCCCAACGCTGATTCCGACCGCCTGCGTGTCATTCTTGTGGCTCCGCGCAATCCGCTCAACATCGGCGCAGCCACTCGCGCCATGAGCAATTTCGGCTTCTTCCACCTTCGCGTTGTCAATCCGTATGAGTTGGCTTTTCGCGAAGCGCGTTCCGCTATCGGCGCCGAGCCGCTTCTCGCGCAGGCCACAGAATTCAAAACCGTCGCGGAAGCCGTCGCCGATTGCACACTCGTTGTCGGAACCACCTCCGTTGGACAGCGTCAATTGCAGCACTCTGCCCGCCGTCTCGATCAAGCAGCCAGTCTTCTTAGCAAGCAGCTTGCCGGCGGCCGTGTTGCTCTGCTTTTTGGTTCTGAGAAGCGTGGTCTTTCGAACGAAGACCTCAGCCACTGCCATTGGCTCCTGCGGATTCCCACGCGCGAAGAGCATCGTTCGATGAACCTCGGCCAGGCTGTAGCCGTG
>DASQYT010000322.1:0-15448 GCA_035639075.1 Candidatus Elarobacter sp. | reverse complement strand
AGTGAACGCCACACCAGTCACAGCGCAGACGACTGGCGTACGGTCGTTCTGCGACGATCAGACGGGCGTGATCAAGTTCGTGGTCAATGCCGCTGCCGGTCCTGGTGTGCCAATCGGTACTGCAGCCGGCTCTTGCATCGGTGTTGCGACGGTTGTCGGAACTTCTGGTCCGGTCGGTAACTAACTCTCGTTTAGTTCTGGAAAAAGGGAGGAGGCTCTGCTTCCTCCCCTTTTTTTCGCTAGGAACGTTCCGCACAGGGTACCGAAGTTATCTTCTTCAGTTTGCATTTCCCCGCAATGCTTTCTGTCACCTTGAGAATTTGAATTTGTGCGCTTGTCCGGCGATTGCTGCGGCCTTATGATACAGCGTCGGTACCGCCGCGCAGGGGCTTGCGAGCAATAACGGCAAAAAAATCGGTGCTTAAGGTACCCGGACATTTGAAGGAAGTGGCCCGTAAATTGCTGCTTATGATATGGCAGGACATCCTGCGTGTTTCGGAATGAAAGGAAAGCATCGAGGTCCGCTAGGGTCACTATGAAAAAACCAGTGAAAGGGTTTTCCCTCATCGAGCTTCTGATCGTCGTCGCCATTATTCTGATCATTGCTGCGATTGCCATTCCCAACTTGGTGCGGTCCCGGCTTGTGGCAAACGAATCGTCCGCCGTGGCTTCCATTCGCACCATCGCTACTGCCGAAACAACGTACGCTTCGAGTTGGGGCTCCGGTTACGCGGGCGCGATTGACAATCTAGGCGGAGTCGCCCCTTGCGTCGTTGCCACCGCAGCGGCTGGTTGTATCATCGACTCGGCCTTGAGCGTCGCCCCCTACACTAAGAGCGGCTATGTATTTGCAGCTGTCGGGAACACCCCGATAGCCGGCGTCAACAGCGGGTTTGAAGTGAACGCCACGCCGGTCGCGGTGGATGTAAGCGGCAAGCGCTCCTTCTGCAACGATCAGACGGGCGTTATCAAGTTCACTGTTAATGCCGCCGCCGGTCCTGGTGTGCCAATCGGAACGGCCGCCGGAAGTTGTGCGGTGGCGATACAGATCGTTGGTAACTAAGCTCCCAGCCTGTTGTTAGGTATTAAAAGGGCTCGTAACTACAGGGTTCAGGTGTATTTCCGGCTTGGCCGGATTCTCTGTAACATATCCAGATGACGTCTCGGTTTGCTGCCGCGCTGGCCGGCGTTTTTCTGACGCCATTGTTCACCGATACATCGCTTCCTGTTAAGCGGCTCGAGGCCACGTATCGGGCTGCCCGTACCATGCAGGTAATTTTTCTTGAGCAGTACTCCGAGAATGGACGCGTCGTTCGTACTGAGGCCGGCGCCGCGTATTTCCGCCGGCCCGGCAAGATGCGCTGGGAATACCAATCACCCGAAAAAAACGTATTTCTCGTCGACGGCAAGACAGCTTGGTTTTACGTTCCCGGCGACCACACGGTAACGCGTGTTCCTGCTAAGCAAAGCACGGACTGGCGAACGCCCCTGGCCTTGCTGGCAGGCGAAATGAAACTGTCGCGCATTTGCGCGCGAGTGGATCTTGCTACTGATGAGAAGCCAGACAAGGATGGCAATGTCGTGCTGTCCTGCCCGCTCAAGGGCTCGGAGACTGCGGCCGCTCCTGCCTCGAAGAACGGCGCTGCTCATGCAAAAAGAGATTTGCTTCTTCTCGAAGTCGCCCAGGACACGAATCATCTCGTACGGATCGTCGTACGAGAGGCCGGTGGTGTCGAGATCGAATTCAAATTCAAGGATTGGCAATTTGATCCTCCCGTTCCTAACTCTTTCTTCCGGTTCGAAGTCCCCCCGGGAGTAGCCATTGTGAACGGTGAGTTGCCTTCTGAGAGCAAATCTCTAAACTAGACTAGAATAGAGCCAGCCCAGCCTGCGGGCGTTTGCGCCGAAAGAAACGGCCAACCATTGAGTCCTACCCCGCATATCAAGTAGATGAGGTAAACTGAGGGAGTTATGGGTCAATTCCTCTGCCGAGTGGCGGATGCCGAAGGACGTGTCTTCTCTCAAGTGGAGCCCGCGACTTCTCTGGAAGAAGCGCGCCAGAAGCTCGTGGAACGGGGGTTGTACGTCTATTCAGTGGAGTCCCGGGGCGGTCGCCTGGCCGGCTTGCTTCGCCAAAGGAGTGGACGCCAAATTGGCGGTTCGGAATTCGTCATTCTCAACCAGCAATTCAACACTCTTATCAAAGCGGGCTTGCCCATCTTGAAATCTTTGGATCTTCTGGCCAGCCGTGCTACCGCGCCTAAGCTCCGGCCGGTCATCAGCCAAATTCGCGACCGGGTCCGGGAAGGGAAGTCGCTTTCCGAGGCGGTCGCCGAAGCCGGTGTGTTTTCCAAAGTCTATTCCACGGCAATTCTTGCGGGAGAGAAGAGCGGGAATTTACCAGGTGTCCTGGACTACTACATCGCCTACCAGCGCGTCAGTACGGGCGTTCGCAAAAAAATTCTCGCTTCACTGGTCTACCCCACGCTGTTGATCAGCGTGGCGGTCATTATCGTCACGTACCTGGTTACTGCCGTCATTCCCAAATTCGCGCTGCTCTACCAAGACTTGAACGTGGAGCTCCCTGCCCCCACGCGTTTGTTGATCGCCTTGACGGTGGACTACCGTTTTGTTTTTCTAGGGGCCGTGGCTTCCCTAGCAGTGGCTGCCGCCGGCATTTTTCTTTGGTCCCGTACGGACGAAGGTGGAGCTGCATTTGATCGCTTCAAATTTCGGCTTCCCGTAATTGGCGACACACTCCTCAAATTTCAGGTCGCCCAGTTTTCGCGCACGCTCGCAACGCTATTGACCGGCGGCACGCCTCTTGTGGCCGGCCTCCAGACTGCCAGTGATGCCATCACCAGCAAACTGCTGCGCTCAACCGTCAGCCGCTCAACCCAGATGGTGCGCGAAGGGGAATCTTTGCACGGCGCCCTGGCCTCCAGCGGCACCGTGCCGGAGTTGGCGTTGGATATGATTGAAGTCGGAGAGTCCAGCGGCGCGCTTGCCCCAATGCTGAACAGCGTGGCTGAATTTTATGAGGAAGAAGTCAGCTTGCGATTGTCCACCCTTGTTTCCCTCATCGAACCGATACTCCTGATTTTTATGGGATTGCTGGTCGCATTTATTCTCATTTCGCTGTATCTGCCCATCTTTTCATTCTCCATGACGGGAACAGCAAAGTAAGGAATCATGGCCACTACGGAACAACTGCCTCCAGCGCCCGGGCTTCCCGGCGACGAACAGCAAGAACGCGAGTTCGCGCGTAAACTCGCGGAGCGATATCGCTTTGCCTTCATTGATCTCCGCGAGCAGCGTATCGATGCGGAACTTTTTCGTACCATCCCGGCCGACCTGATGTTCCGCTACAACTTCGTGCCGCTGGAAGTGCAGAACAACGTTCTGGCCATCGCTGCGGCCGATCCCGGCCAGGTGCAGATGAGCGACGAGCTACCCCTCTTGCTGGGCAAGAAGCTCTTGATTCGCGTCGCTACCGCCCGCCAGATCGGCGACATTCTGAAGCGCACCGAGCAGTCTCAGCGCGTGCTCGAGCAAGCGACCGAAGCTTTCACTCTTCAGACTTCCAAGGAAGAAGACGAGAGCGAAGAGACAATTTCCGGCGACCGCTTGACCCGCGATAGCACCGCGAGCCCTGTTGTGCGCCTCGTGGAAACCATCATATTCACCGCGCTCGAGCGCCGCGCCAGTGACATTCATATCGAAGCGCGCGACACGGAAGTCGCCGTCAAATACCGCATCGACGGCGTGCTGCAGCACGCTATGCAGCCCATTGCCAAGGAATGGCATTCCACGGTGCTCTCGCGCATCAAAGTGTTGAGTGATTTGGACATTGCCGAGCGCCGCGTCCCTCAGGACGGCCGCTTCCGTGTGAAATACAAAGGCCGCTACATCGATTTGCGCGTCTCCATCATGCCAGCCAGTCACGGGGAAGACGCCGTTCTCCGCGTCCTTGACAAGGAAACGCTTTCAGAAAAATTCTCCAGCTTGACTTTGGACGTGGTTGGTTTTTCTGACGAAGAGACTCGCCGCTTCCGCCGCTACATCCGCGAACCCTATGGCATGGTCCTGGTCACAGGTCCCACGGGCTCCGGAAAAACCACCACACTCTATGCCGCCATCAACGAGATCAAGAGCGACGAAGACAAAATTGTCACCATCGAAGATCCCGTCGAGTACCAGCTGCGCGGTATCACCCAGATTCCCGTGAATGAAAAGAAGGGGCTCACCTTTGCGCGCGGCTTGCGTTCCATCCTGCGCCACGATCCCGACAAAATCATGGTCGGCGAAATCCGCGACCAGGAAACCGCGCAAATTGCCATCCAGTCGGCGCTCACCGGCCACCTCGTTTTCACCACTGTCCATGCCAACAACGTTACCGATGTCATCGGCCGGTTCATCAACATGGGCGTCGAGCCTTACAACTTTGTTTCCGCCCTCAACTGCATCATGGCCCAGCGGCTGGTTCGCGTGATCTGCAAGAGCTGCAAGAAGCCCAAAAGGTATTCTCATCAAGAATTGCAGGAAGCGGGTCTCGATCCCGCTGTATGGGGCGACGTCACGTTTGCCGAAGGCGCTGGATGCCTGGAGTGCTCGGGGACTGGTTATCACGGCCGCACCGCGATTTGCGAATTGCTCGATCTGACAGACCGCATCCGGGAAATGATCGTGGATCGCCGCCCAACTTCAGAAATTAAACGCGTAGCCTGCGAGGAAGGCATGACCGCATTGCGCGAAAGCGGGTTGGCCAAGATTCGCGCAGGCATCACCACTCTGAAAGAGATTAACAAGGTGACTTTCGTTGAGTAGCGCCGCCACATTCCGGCAGGGAATTTACCAGTTTCAGTGGGCCCGCAACCTGGCGCGCTGGCTCGATGCCTTGCCCAATGTCTCGTTAGCCCTCGAAGTCTCTCCGAATCGCGTGGCCGCGGCCCGTTGGAGCCGCACGGGTTCGCTGGACGGATACGCTGTCGAATCGTTGCCCCCTGGAGCCCTGGTTCCCTCAGCCGTCGAAATCAACATCGCCAACAGCCCCGCCGTTAAGGCCGCAGTCGCAGCTGCCTGCGGCCGGTTGCGCGCACGCGACGAAGACGTTGCCATGATTCTTCCCGATACCGTCATTCGCGTCTTTGTGCAGCATTTTGAGGAATTCCCACGCTCAGCCGAAGAAGCTGTCCCGATGCTGCGCTGGAAGCTCAAGAAGAGCGTGCCTTTTGAGGCCGACGAGACGCTCATTTCTTACATGCGGCAGGCTGCACGAGAAGCTGGCGTTGATGTTGTCACTGCGCTTGCCCGTTTGCGCATCGTCCGCGAGTATGAATCGCTCGTTGAGGGCATCGGGCTGCTTCCAGGCGTGGTGTTGAGCTCTTCGCTTGCCGCGCTCTCCCTTCTGGACGATGAGAAGCCGACGCTCCTCGCGCGCGTCTCGGGTTCTTCTCTGACAACGGCAATCGTGCGCCGCGATGTCCTGTGCGGCTACCGTTGCACTGAGCTTCCGGCACACGGCCCGAATCTCACGCCGCAGATGCTTCTCGAAGAAATCTTCCCCGTGGCGGCGTATTATCAAGACACCTGGAACGAGACGATCAAATCCGTTCGACTTGCCGGGCTCGGCTCCCGCCTTCCCGAATTCATCAAGCCCCTCGAGGAGGAATTCCGCTGCGATGTGCGTTCGTTGCTGAGCTCTGCGATTTCAGAGGGGCTCGTCAAAGAGGACGCGCGTGCGCTGGCAGACCGCGATTTGGAAGGACTAATCGGCTGGATGCTTCAGCGAGGTTAAATTCGATTTTCCCGGAGTTAGGCAGAAGAGGACATGAAAGTTCGGCTCAACATTGCGACCAAGGCGCTGGAAACTCACCGCCGCTTCCTGGTCGGTGCGAGTCTCACGGCTTTTTTTGCCGCCGTGGCTTTTATCGGGCTGGGATGGCATGTGTATTCTGCCCGCAAGGCCGATGTTGAACTGCGCGCCCGCACCAATAACTCGCGCCATGAAATGGCCGAGCTGGAAGCGCAGCGCAAGGAGCTTCTGCGTTATTTCGGCCAAAAGGATGTCGCGACTCTGCACGATCGCGCCGCCTTCATAAATGGCATCCTTGACGCCAGGAGCTTCAACTGGACGCTGATGTTCATGGATCTGGAGCGGACACTGCCGGGCGGCGTGCGTGTAATCAGCATCGCGCCGACGCAAGCAGGCGGGCACGTCGAATTGAAATTGACCGTGGGCGCCACCGACGACGAAGCCGAGTTGAAATTTGAGCGGGCCCTCGAGCAATCGAAGGAATTTACAGAAGTTCAGATCCAGAGCGTGCGTTCGGCTGACCCCACTGCCAGCAAGAGTGGCGATCAAAAGGTTGTCCAGTTGACCACGGTTTATTCGAGGAGCTGATGCGGCGCGATTTCACAGCGCGGAAACGAGTCATTCTCGGGGGCCTGACTCTCCTTGTCCTCGCGGATGTCGCCTTGGCGGCCTACAGTTGGCAGCTTTCTTTAGCCCCGCGCGGGCCCCAGCATCGCGTGCAGGAAATAACGCAGCAAGACCTTTTGCGGGCGGATATTCGGCGCGCTCAGGCGATCCGCGATAACATTCCCGCTATCCAGAAAGATTGCGAAGGTTTCGAGCAATCGCTTTTTCCGGCAAGCTCAGGCTATTCCTCGGTCAGAGCTGAGCTCGGCTCCATTGCCAGGAAGAGTGGAAGCCGCCTTGAGGGTATTTCTTTCAAACCGACGGACATTGCCAACCGCGGGATGACGGAGATTGCTATCGATGCAACCGTCGATGGCGATTATAAAAACGTGATCGGGTTTCTCAACGGCTTGCAGCGCTCCACCAGCCTTTACGCAGTGGACTCTCTGGCGCTTGCCCCCGAGAACACGAATCAGAACGCGATTCAAACCCCCACGCATGTAATTAAGGTCGCGCTGCACCTCAAAACCTACTTCCGGACGGGAGCATGAAGCAAAAGAAACAGCTCGTCGTGCTCGTCTTCCTCTTGCTGATCGCGGGTTTTATCTGGTTCGTCTATTTTAACCATGACAAGCCGATTGTGACCGCCGATGCCATTCCCACGCCCCAGAACTATCAGCCGATCGGAGTGGATAATCCTCAACTCCACAATGATGCCGTCGGAAGGGCACGCAAGACCGAATACAAGGGTAGTGGGCGCAATCCTTTCAGTCGAGAACTTCCTCCTCCGCCACAACGCAAGGAAAGCAAGAAGGACCCTCCTGTAGTTCCGAGTGTACCGCTGGCACCAGTCGTAATTACGCCAACCGTCTCTCCGCTGCCGGTGAAGTTTTTTGGATACGGCACCGTTCCCAACAGCTTGTCACGCCGAGCTTTCTTCACCGATGGCGAAGACGTTTACATCGTGGGAGAAGGCGAAGTCTTGCTGAACCGGTTTCGCATTCTAAGAATTGGCAACGCCAATCTCGAATACGAAGAGGTTTCGACGGGACTTCGCGGCACCGCCATTCTCGAAGAACAGGCGGCGCCGCCAACCCCATGAACGCTGCGCGCCAACAAACGGCAGGGAGGCGCGGCGAGCGCGGCTATGCTCTCCTCCTGATCGTTTTCCTCGCCACCCTCTTGCTCCTCTCCACGATGGTCGTTACACCGAACATTCTCACCGAAGGCCGCCGTGAAAAAGAGAAAGAGATGATTTGGCGCGGAAAGCAATACACTCGCGGCATAAAACTTTACTACCGCAAGATGGGGCACTTTCCGACTTCCTTCGACGATCTCACCAAACCAAAAATTGGTTCGCTTCGCTTCATGCGCCAAGCCTACAAAGATCCCATGAACAAGGAAGACGGTTCGTGGCGCCTAATCTACGTTGGCGCAGCCGGCCAGTTGATTGGAAGCCTGAAACCTCGCCCAAATCTCCAGCTTCCGCAAGCTGGCGGGACGGGCACGGCCGCAAATGCTTTGAGCGGATCCGGAACGCAGACGCCAGCGAGTACAACTGGTCAGGGCGGTGGAACTAGCCTGCCGCTCGCAAACGGCCAGCCCGGTCCGAGTGGGACGCAGCCTGCCGGCTCGACTTCCGGCACAAATCCCCCCGCGACAACCGGAAATCCCGTAAGCGCCGACCAGGGCGATGCTCCGATTCCCACGGGCGACACGCCGACAATCATGGGCGGCAACATTATTGGAGTAGGTGGCAAGATCAACAAATCCTCCATCATCGTCTACGACAAATCGAAAAACTACCGGCTCTTCGAATTCATTTGGGATCCATCGAAAGACACCTTCGCAGTGGGGCAGCCGGGCCTGCAAACGGGAACGGGATTGGGCCAGCCTCTCGGCCAACCCGGTCAGAACCCAACGAATACACCACAGAATCCGCCGCAAAATCCTCAGCCGCCTCCCCAGAATCCGCAGCAACAATAGTTCTTATTGAGATTGAGATGTGCGCGGAGGCGTAGTCGCTGCGACTGGCCCGGTCGTAGCGGGCGTCTTTGCGGGAGCTTGCGATTTGCTTTTTTCGTAGCCGCGCTTGACGCGCTTCACGTAGGAAATCGTTTCCGCAAAGGGCGGGACGCGGCCGTAAAGCTGGACCTTTTCGGGTCCCGCGTTGTAGGCGGCGAGCGCCAGCGCCACATCATTGTTGTACTTCTGCAGCAAGTCCCGCAGGTAGCGCGTGCCCGCATCGATGTTTTCCGCCGGGTCGTCGATATTTTTTACGCCGAGTTGCGCCGCCGTTTCCGGCAGGAGCTGCATCAGTCCTCGGGCATTCTTGCGCGACACGGCTTTGGGATCAAAGTTGGACTCCACGGCGATGACGTTGGTGATCAGGTCGGAATCCACGTTGTAGCGTTTGGCCGCGGCTTCCACCAAATCGCGGTAGAGCGGCTGTGCGGCAGCCGGCGTGGCAGCGGCGGGTAAAGGTGTAAAAACGTCTTCCGGTTCGATCGCCGCAACATCCGCGGCGGCGACCTCCAGCTTGCCTCCGGTAATTTGCAGCCGGTACTTGTCGCCCACGAGTTGATAGCCGGTGACGTGCAGGCGAAGGCCGCTGCGAAGCACAATATATTCTGCGCGCAGCGACGGAGCAGCGAGCACGCCGAGTATGAGCAAGAGTGTCGCGCGTCCCATAACACCATTCGGGACACGAAAGGCGTGCTTCAGAGGCAAGGTGCAGCCTCCCGCAACGCAAATTGTTCGATGGCCAAAGCTACTCCGTTTTCGTCGTTCGTGCCGGTTTCGTGCCAGCCGTACGTTTTTAAGGCCGGCACGCTATTTCCCATCACGACGGGAATGCCTGCGAATGAGAGCATCTCCAGGTCGTTGTGATTGTCTCCAATGGCCATCACTTCTTCGCGAGCGAATCCGCGCAGAGCGGCCCATTCTGCGAGCGACGATCCCTTCGAGCACACCGGATTGATCACATCGATCATGGCGAAGTCTTTGCTCTCGTAGCTGGTCACGGCAAGCGCGAAATTTTCCGCGAAAGGCGCGCCGCGCAGCGCAGACTCGGCCTCCCGCATCGGCGCGACTTTGCCGGAGAGCATCACTTGGATGGGGTCTTCCGTCAGGCAGGTTTCCAGCGGTTTCGCGATGCCGATAAATTCCTTGTTTCGCGAATAGTAGGCGTAACGCATGGAATCGTCCGGGTCCAAGACTTCCAGCATAAGCTGGTTTTGAAGCGGCCGGTCGAAAATTACGGTCGCACCCTCCCGCCACGGCTTGGTCAGCTCCAAAACTTGGCGCGCAATGCTTTGCGGCAATAGATGCCGCAGATGCGTGCGGCCTTCTTTCGAGCGAATCAGCGCGCCATTGTTCACGATCATGGTGAAGGGAGAATCCATCTGGCGCGCCACCGGCATAGCGAAGTCATAGCGCCGACCGGTGACCAGGGCCACCTCGATGCCGCGGCGCGTCGCTTCGGCGATAGCTTGGCGGTTGGCCTCCGGAAGCTGCCAGCGGCTATCCAGGAGCGTGCCGTCGATATCGAGCGCGATGAGTCTCACAGCCATAGCCTCATTCTACCTTGGATGCGGGCGACTCTCGGCCACACTGAACCAAGTGCAAGGGTACCGCACCCCCGGGTGTTTTTGCGTAAAGAGTGCGGAATCGTTTGAAAACAAACGAGTTGAGTTCTTGGTGAGTGCAAAATGGTGCGCAAGAGTGTGAAAAGAAAGAACTTGAATGAAAAAGCGACTTCTCGTCGCCGAGGCCGCAAGGTTTTCCAAAATGGGAAGCATACCCCCACAACCCCGGCAGTTTTCGTAAGAATGGCAAACACAGGGGTTACGGCATACGGAACTTGGAAGAGCAGACGAGAGCGACGATCACGGGGAAGGATAGAATGGAAGTAAGGTTTGGCTAAGTGATTTGCAGCGAATGGTCGAAAATGAGGGTTGAACGGCCGCAGGTGGGATTAAGCTGCAGCCGGACGCGGGCGATGGAACAAAAACGAAGAAGCCGGACGCGAACCTGGTCCGGCCTCTTGCGCTTCAAGCTTTGAACTCTGTGGGACCTGGCAGCTTTCCGATTAGAATACGATTCGCAGAGCCAACTGAGCGCGCCGCGCCGTCGTACCATCCGGGCTGCTGGCTGTCGAACTACCAGTTCCGTACGAAATGATAGGGCTGAGTGTGCCGGCAGCGGAGTTCAAGGTGTACTCGTCCGTCCGGCGGCTGGTGTCGTACGGCGTGTTGAATACATTGAACGCCTCGAATTGGAGGTAACCCGTAACGCGCTCCGTAAAGGGAAGCTTTTTCACGAGGCGAGCATCCACACGGTAGACCCGATCGAGATCTAGGTTGTCAACCGGCTGGAAAGGTACGCGGCTGAATCCACCGCCAAGCCCGTTTAGCGAGCCGGCGACGAGAGCTCCTGTAAACGCGTTGCCGCTGACGATGGTCGTAGAGTTGACCGGCCTTGCCGACTGCAGGGTCGTGACCTGGCTGAGCTCCCAGTTGTTCACCAGGTAGCGGGCCCACGTACTGCTACTTTTTGTGAGCGTTGGAGTCCAGATAGAACTGACTACGAACCGGTGACGGAGGTCGCTCGCAGCAGAGCCCTTTTCAGACCGGAAGTCGCCGTTTGCGAAGCTCGTCGGCGTGGAACCAAAAAAAATGTTGTTGTCCGCGGTGCTTTGATTCAGGTCGATGGCATGGGACCAGGTGTAGGAGGCCGACGCCTGGAATCCTTTGGAGAAGCGCTTGTTGACTTGCACGGCCAACCCATCGTAGTAGCTCATGCCGGGGTTATCGATTTGAGAGATCCGACGGTATCTCGGATCCGGCCGCGGTGTGCGATACGTTGGCGTGGTGTAGGTGCCAGCCGGATTGCCCGAAGCATCCTGAATAGTATAGGTGACCGGAGGTCCCAGAGGTCCAACATTGCGATCCCAAACTCCGTAGAGGCGCACGCCACGGCTCCACAGATAGGAAACGTTGAGGCTCAGAGTAGAGGTGAGCTCGCGTTCAACGCCTAAATTGGCCTGATAGGTGTACGGATTTCGCAGATTGGGGCTTGCGAAAACAATATCCACTGTTCCGGGAGGCGGCGCAAAAGAGGTAGAGGGCAGATTATTCGGGTAGACCGGCCCAGCAGCGAGTTGGGCGGCGTTGGACCTGTTGTAGGTGATCAACTGCTGATACACGTTGTTGTTCAAAAACAAAGTGTTGATCAATCCGGTCTGATACCGCGCAAAAAAGATGCCATATCCGGCCCGCAGAAGGGTCTTACGATCATTCGTAAGAACATAGGAAAGCCCGGCGCGAGGGGCAATGTTGTCTTTGGTAGAGTGAATCACGCCTGTTTGGGGGTAGTCTGGATTTACGATGGTCGGCTGGGGAATTGCGGAATAGTCGTAGCGCAGGCCAAGACTCAGCAATAGCCGGGAGTTGAAGCGGTATTGGTCTTGCCCGTAGAACCCATACGTCACCAGGTTGGTGTCGACCGTAGGGTTACCGAAACGCTGGGAATAGGTGGTCCAGTTCTTGGCGCCCGTAGTGTTCCCACTGAAGTCCAGGGCAAACGCGTTTAGCGAGGAGTAGGAATAGGCTCCAAATTGCCTGATGAGCTGCCTCTGAAAATCCTCAGTATGTGCGATGTCAATACCGAACTTCATGGTATGCGCGCCTCTGGTCCAACTCAGGTTGTCGGCGAACGAAAAGCGCGTTTCACTCGGATTCAAGCGGGGATAGTTCTCGGCGACGCCAAGGTTACTAGTCCCGTTGACCATCAAGCTGGCCCTTCCAAGTCCGGGGAACAAGAAGTCGTCGCTGGCGGGATCAAACAAGCGGTCCTTGAACCAGCCAAACCGCGCTTCGTTGAGAAGGTTGGCTGAAATGATGCTAGTCCACTGAGCGCGCCCATAGGCATTGCGAACCGTGGAGTCGGCATTGTTCCCAATCGCATTCCCAGTGTTGAACACGATTCCCGTCGCTTGTATGCCGTGAGGGGATATCCAGCGCAGTCCGCTAAGGCTAAAACTAAGGCTATTCCTGTCAGACAGATGGTAGTCGATTTTGCCAAAACCGAGGTCCTGCGTAACGGTGCGCGAAACCGTCCCGGAATTGCGCGTGGTAAGCATATCTATCGCCGCTTGGCATTGCGCCGCAGTTGCCTGGGGCGCACTTGTCCCCGGGCAAGGATTCGGAGCGCCACCATTGAGAGCGCCAGTGATTGTGAATAGATTTGGCGTGGTTACCGAGGCAATGGCAGGAAAATCCCGGCGTGTCGCTTCGTAGTTGAAGAAATAGAACAGCTTGTTCTTGACAATTCTACCGCCGAGGCTGACCCCAGCCTGATGTCGTATATCCTGGGGATTAAGCGGCACAATTTGACCTGCCACTAGAAAGTTTGCGTAACGGTCGTGAGCATTCAAAGTACGATTACGAAAGAACCAGTAGGCGGTGCCGTGCAGATCGTTTGTGCCGCTCTTGGTGACGGTGTTGATTACACCGCCCATGGCATTGCCGTATTCAGCCGAGAAGTTATTGGAAACCACCTGGAACTCTTGTACGGCTTCCTGCGAAATCTGGCTTTGAATACGAGTGCGCCCAGCGTTCTCGTTGTAGTACTGGTTGGTTGTATCGTTTCCATCCGTAAGAAAGGCATTGTGGCCCGCAATACCGCGAAAGCTGAGCAAGCCAAAGTTACCGTCCGGCACAACGGCCGGTGTCAACAATGCGAATGAGTCCACGCGGCGGCCGTTGATCGGGAGATCGAGAATCTGCTGGGAGTTGACCACTTGCGAAACGTCGGTCTTGGCGTCTTCCACGAGGGGCGCTGCCGAGACTTCCACGGTGGCAGAGACGGAGGAAACCTGGAGGGTAACGGCGAAGTCGACCACCTGGCCTACCTGGACCTGGAAATCCTTGACTTCCCAATCGGCGAATCCCTGGCCGGTAACTCTGATGCTGTAGCCTGTTGCAGGGACCAGTGCGGGGGCGGCAAACACACCGGCGTCGGTGGTCTGCATCGTGCGCCGGACACCTTTGGAATCATTGGAAACAAGTACGGTCGCGTTGGGCACTGCCGCGCCTGAGGCGTCCCGAACCGTGCCTGCAACTGCGCCCAGCCCAGCGACCGCCTGCGCAAACGCGCCAAGGGGGTATACGAGCGAGAACAAAGCGGACAGCGCCAACATCGCCACGAATGTCCCAGGCAAACAGATTCTGCTCTTCGCGAAAGCCTTCTCATTTCCCCGAAAGGCGACCCGCGGTACAAGCAGTGTTCTGGACAAGGACGCAAGGCACAACCTTACGATGGAGGTTCCCATCCCGTTCGTTTTCATTGAGGTTCTCCGTTTCCTTCATAACCGATAATTCGCACACTTAGGCGTTGAGCCGGAACCCTCCGGGGTGACGTGGGGGGCTTCCTCATTTAGAAAACAGATTGCAGTGGCGGCAAACGCCCACTCTCGACAGCAACCCAACATCCAAATTTGTGGCTATTTTCTACCACAGGAATTACCGATATTGAAGCAAAACCCTGTGGAAAACTTTGGCGGGCTCGAAGCAATAAATTCAATGCACGCCAGCACCAAGAATGATGTCCAAACACCGAACTAAATCGTTGCGTGAGACTAGAGAATGCAGATTGAAGTTGCATAAACGCTCTGATAATGGCTGGTTACAAGTGCGCCTTGCCCGCCGGACACGCGTGCGCTAGAGTCTCGGTGCCACGAACGGGGAAGAGGATGCCGAAACGCAGTAAGGCGAGACCGAAAAATGAGGGAGCGTCGCGGGAACGCGTCCGAGTGCTGATTACGGGCGGGCGGCTTCAAAAGCGCATTCAGGAGCTGGCGCAGGAAATCCGAAAGGATTTTCCCAACGAGCCGCTGCATCTGGTGAGCGTATTGAAGGGCGGAGTTTTTTTCCTGACGGATCTGGCAAGAAATATCCCGGGAGAAGTTTCTTTCGACTTCATCGCAGTGTCGAGCTATGGGCAGAAGACGCACTCGTCGGGGCAAGTGCGGTTGACGCGAGACCTGGACTCCAGCATCGAGAGGAAAACGGTGATCGTTGTAGAAGACATCCTGGACACGGGAATGACGCTGCAGTATCTGCTGAGACTGTTCCAACAACGCAAGCCGAAGCATCTGCGCGTGGCGGTGCTGTTGGATAAGCCGGAGCGGCGGCTCGCTGCGGTGCATGCGGACTACGTGGGATTTTCCATCCCCAATGAGTTCGTGGTCGGTTACGGGCTGGATTATGCCGAACGATATAGAAATTTGCCTTATGTTGGCGTGTTGCTGCTTGGCCCCGGTTTGAAGAAGAAACCGGCGGAAGACTAGATTCGAGTCCGGCGCACGGCGCTCCCTCTTCACGGCCTGCTATAATAGTTAGACTTCATGAATCATACGAATGAACATGCGACAGTAACTGCGTTGAGCGGTGGAGCGGAGATCCCTGCCGAAGTCCTGTCCACTCTGGCGGAAATCGGCGAAGAAGTGAACGCCTCGCTGGATTTGGACGAGGTCCTGGCGCGGACGGCAGCTCTCATCAAGCGGCACATCGACTACGAAATCTTTGGCGTGCTGATGATTGAAGGCGATGGAGCCTATCTGCGGCATAGATTCTCGATAGGTTATACGCCCGAACTAGCGGAAAACTTGAGGATTCCGCTAGGACACGGAATTACGGGATCCGCGGCAGCGACGGGCCACTCCGTGCGGGTCAGCGATACTTCCAAGGACCCGCGATACATCAATGCCATCGACAACGTGCGGTCGGAGCTGGCGGTACCGCTGATGCTGCAAGGAAAATGCGTCGGCGTGCTGGATATCCAAAGCCGGCATCTCGATTATTTTACAAAGGACCAGCAAAATATTTTGACGCTGCTGGCCAGCCGGCTGGCGGTTGCAATTGAAAACGCGCGGCTGTTCCAGAAGGTGCGGGCGCAGGCGGACACGCTATTGCTTTTGAGCGAAGTCGGGCGCGAAACCAGCGCGATCCTGGAGGTGGAAGAGCT